>JAMPXQ010000053.1 GCA_023701075.1 Candidatus Woesearchaeota archaeon | reverse complement strand
TACCCAAGGAAACATATAAATTAAAATAATTTTTTGAAAAAAGGATATAGGTCTGTCGAATTAGGGACAAGATGAATATTATCCCTATTGTTTATATTTAACAATTCAGTGACATTTACCTGTGATTTGAGCAAGTTCATTTTTTGATCAGGATTTAAGGTGTCATTTTTCACATCATATAAAATCCTTGCTGCACCGCCGGTATTATACAATGAGACCACCGGTTTTTGTTTCATCAACGCCATTGTGGCTTCATCAAGAGTGCCATATCCTCCATTTAAGACGACAAAGACATCTCCTATTTCAGAAAGGTATTTTCTTCTTTCAGCCATGTCATATCCTGCCGTTTCAATAGTCACGTGATGTTTAGAAGTCAACATGCCTAAAGCACGATATCCTTGTGGTAATTGGTAAGGGAAAGGATTCATTCCTTTTCGGCCTTGAAAAAATTCAAATTCCGGAACCAACACAAAAAAGTTATCATCTGGCATGTTAATAGGGCTCTTATTTTCTTGACAATAAGCAACTATACCTGCATAAGCATCTATTCCTACACCTTCAACTCCACCTGTAAATAAGGCACCATTTATGCTATTTAAGATATCTCTTAGAATATACCCTGCTTCAAATCCTTTTTCAGGGTCATAATCAATTGAAGGCATTGTCGCACCTATCACACCTATGATTGGTTGGCCATATCGTTCTTTTATTTTGCGTGCCAATGAATCGTTTAATCCTATTGATGTCATTTTATTAACCTCTTTTTCTCTGATATATATGGAATGAGCTATTGTTTATAATCAATTTGATATCTTCATTTAATCCTCCCCAACCTCCAGAATTTTCACTAACCGATGCGCCTATTAATTTAGAAGGTTTATATCGCTCAATATCTTTAAGAACATTGTTCAGTGATCTGGCGGTACAGACAAAATCTTCAACAACGGTGATATTATTTGATTTGATCCTTGCAGGAAGGTCATAATGAATCTCAGGGATCAATTTTATTGAATCATCATATCTTCGTTTAGAAAAACGAATAAGTTCAAAAGAAGAATATAATAAAGGCGCGGATGCAAAGGCAATTTCACTTGCACCGCATGCGATACCTATAATCAAATCCGGGTGAATGAGCTTCCCATCCAGGATAGCTTCACCATACTGCAAAATAAAAGATTGTACTTCACTAGGAGTCAATGCGCCATTGCTCATGTTTCTATATTTCGTATGGTATCGTGTCTCTTCATCAAGCCAGGCAATAGTTTTGGCAAATGGCCCTATATTCTGCCTAAATGCCTTTATATTTGGCTTTCCTAAATAATAGTCCGATAGATAGTTTTTGCTAATATCATATATCTGTCTCATGCTTTCAATAGCTTTAGGCCTAGTGCTATCATTAAAAGGTCCAGGTGTTTCAACTAATCTATCAAATAGTGGCTGGAATATATAATATAATGCAGTCCTAATCATATCTGGATCATTCAAAGTAAGAACTTTTTTTGACCACTCTTTAAACGAATCGACATTCAAGTCTTCTGCGCCATAATGCTTAGCTCTGTTTAATTTTTGTATGCTAAGCTCTTTTAACCTAGATTCTAAGTCTTTCAGATTAAATTCAGATGCCATTTTTTTGCGAAAATAGTAGAATATATTTAAGTTTATTTAAAAGTCTCACTAAAAAGTAGTATCTAAATTATGACTTAGCCCTAAACATTATAAGTAAACTAAACATAACTAAATTTCAAAAAGAATATAACTTCTCAACAATTAGCATACCGCATGAAACGCAATCTCCTCAACCTTACAGACCTTGCAGCAGAAGAGCTTCTTCAAATCATTGACCTATCAGGAGACATAAAAAAGAATCCGATAAAATACAAGGATATCATGTCCCAAAAGACGCTTCTCATGATCTTTGAGAAACCTTCTCTGAGGACAAGGGTAAGTTTTGAAGTTGCTATGACAAAGATGGGCGGGCATGCGATATATTATGACACAAAGAATTCACCGATGGGAGTAGGCGAGACAATTGCAGATACGGCAAAGTGCGCCTCAAGATATGTAGATATAATCATGGCAAGGCTCTTCAGACAGGCAGATACAATTGAACTGGCAAGACATTCAGAAGTCCCAGTAATAGACGCTCTTTCAGATATTGCGCATCCATGCCAGATAATCGCTGACTTGATGACAATAAAAGAAAAAAAAGGAAGGCTAAAAGGGCTTAAGTTAGCATATTTTGGGGATGCGGACAACAATGTGACGTATTCCTTGATGCAAGGATGCAGCATGGTTGGGATTGATATATGCATCGCAACGCCTCAAGATGAAGAAGAATTGAACCAAGATATTTTGAAAGGAGCTAGAAGCATTGCAAAAGAGCATGGAAGCAAGATAACCATCACAAAGGATGCTATTGAAGCAGCAAAAGACGCTGACATCATTACGACTGACACATGGATGAGCTACCACATCCCTAAAGAAGAGAAAGAAGGAAGAGTGAAAAGATTCATGCCATATCAAGTGAACAATGCACTGATGTCAAGAGCGAAGAAAGATGCTATATTCATGCATTGCCTGCCTGCAAAACGAGACTATGAAGTGACTGATGAGATTGTTGATGGCCCACAGTCTGTTGTCTTTGATGAAGCTGAGAACAGGATGTGGACTGAGATGGCAGTGCTGATACATTTAATAGTTTGATACCTATAATTCTGTCAGCATATTAGCATCTATATACTCAAATTATGCATTCTTAATGCTAAAAACAAGCTTTAAAAAAATAAAGAAATCGGAACCAAAAGAGGTGATTAAAAGGGTTTATTTTTCATTATCTCTTTTACACCCTCTATTTTACTAAGTGTATACCCTGTCCTTCCCATAACTTCAGCAGCATAGGTAGTGCATCCTAAAATCCCCATATAAGGCTCACTAAAACACAAAGCAAGTCCGCCGCCAAAACCTGCATTCAAAGCTAAATCGCCTACTATATGGTCTTTAAGATCGCTTGAATGACAATTGGCTTCATCAAATTTCTTTTCACTGAAATAACCGACTAAATAACTGATGATATGAGGAACCGCTACAGCAGAAACAGTTAATATCATCTCTTTGTGCGGTGCCAATTCCATGTATATTTTTCCAAGAGCATCAACAATACCATCTATCATTTTCATCAAAACAGATAAGTTATATTTAAAAGTAACTACTATTAAATAATAATAATTTATAGGTTAGAAAAGATTCAAATGATTAAGATTATTTCAAAACATATCAACTGAGTGGATCAATTCGCCTTTTATTATACCTAGGAAATTAGGGATTTCTAGTTGACTGTTTAAACTTAATAGTTTAATAAAATTAAAACATATTGTTTACTATTAGAAGATAGTGAAAAAATATATCTTTATAAAGATAAGGCTATTCTTATTTTTGCATGGTGGGGTCATTCAAATTCATAGATAAGATTATTTCTGAGACTAATGTTGGCGACACATGCAATGTGTATGGAAGAATAACATCAATAAGGGATCATGGAAAGATTTCTTTCATCGAGATTGCAGATAGGACTGCAGAGCTGCAGATAGTGATCGAGAAAGGGAACGGATATGATTCATTTTTAGACCTTATTCCAGGGTCATTCATAAGGGCAGAAGGCACGCTTGGAAACATCCCTAGAAGAGAAGGCTATGAGATCAGGCCTTCTATGCTCGAAGTCATCTCAGAGGCAAAGATGCCTATGCAGCCAAATCCATTCAGTCTTAATGGGATAAACCCTTCCCTCATGGACCTGTTCTATCAATATCCTTTCCTGGCAGATTCAAATCCGCAAAGGATGGCTATAATCAAAGTAATGCATACGCTTCAATTGTCACTCCATGAATATGCTGATATGAATGAGTTCATATTGGTCCATCCTCCAAGCTTGACAAATAGGACATTATATAGTCCGCAAAAAGCGATAGCTGTGTCTGTAAATGATGAAGACCTGTATCTGACACAATGTGCAACATTTGAATTAGAAGCATTGGCCATGAGCCTTGGGAAAGTATATACGATCTCAGACGCATTCAGAGCTGAGCTTGGAGGTTCAAAAAGACATCTTGGCCAGTATACACATGTTAAATTCGAAGAGCTTTATGCAGATATGGACAGGCTGATGTTCCTTGCAGCAGATTCGCTTCATTATGCATTTGAAGCGATATACAATAAGAATGAAGCAGATATAAGGCTCCTGAATGATTCTATAAGGAGATATAATCTTGCAGTCCCAAAGAAAAATAGGATAAGCCAGATTGATTTTAATCCGGACCTTATCCATCCTGACAAGATAGTCTATATTACCTATGATGAAGGGCTTGAGATAGTCCATGCCCATGGTTCAAGTACCCCTTGGGGAAAAGACCTTTCAGAAGCAGATGAGAAGATAATAACAAGGCATTGCTCAGACAGGTATGTGTTTGTCATGGAAAAACCCTTTGAGGCAGAAGGATTTCCTTATAGGAGGAAACCTGGTGCAGAAGAATATTCATTGACTGCAGATCTGATAGCGCCTCATGGTGCAGGAGAGATGGTAGGGATAGCAGAAAAGATATTTGATCCTTATGAGCTCTTGGCTAACTTAGACGCAAAGGGGAAGCTTGGGGAAGCGCATGCTATGTGGTATGATTATATAATCCCGAGATTCACAGGTATGCCGCCGCATGGAGGCATAGGTGCAGCGCCCCAAAGAATAATCTATGGGATACTCAACTTAAGCAATATCCAGATGACCGAACCAAGACCAAGGACCCCTGATAGGAAAGTCAATCATGATCTAGGATTGAATCCTTGGAAGAACAATGAATTGCAGAACCTTATTGATGATTATGGATTGGAGTGAAAAAAATGAAGATAGATGAAATGGCCGCATCGCTTGACAGCTATTTTAATGTCAATGACTGGAAAGAGACTGTCTGGAATATAATAGGTGATTCTGCAGGCAACGGGTTTCCTGCAGATGTAGATGTATCTTTCAGGGACGGCAACGTTGGGAGGTTCCTGGTAAATGGGACATATGCTGATGAGATCCTTATTGCTGCATTCCTCACAGAAGAAGTCATAGATGCAGCGGCAGTTCATAAAGATGCTCTCCTTGTATGCAAGCACCCAATGGACTGGGATGAGTTCGATTCTGGTTTCAAGCACCTAAGTGAAAAAGGATATCAACTGCTAAAGGAAAGGAACATTTCAGTCTACATAGCTCATAAATGCATGGATAATCATCCAATGCACTCACCTAGCAGGCACTATGCCAAGGCTCTTGGTGAAACAAGCTTAGTGCCTCTCTATCACCTCGGCCATAACTTTGGATTTGGGATAGATTCAGACATAGAGCATGCTAATTTCGATTCGCTTGCAGGACATGTCGCATCTTCGCTTGGACTCAATGATGTTCAGCGCATGAAGATGAAAGAAAGCACTGGCAGATTAGTGGTAGTGACTGGCGGGGGAGACCATCCTGAGTGGCTGCATGAATCAATGAGGGTGATGGGTGAAGATATAACCTATTCAACAGGTATTGCAAGATACAGGAGCACAGAATATTCAAAGGTCCATAATGCAGCGTTCGTCGCATTGGCAAGGGAACTGAATATTAATCTTATCGGTGCAGGACACTATCCGACAGAGATAGGCGGAGTGTCTTCTTTGGCACCTTCACTTTCAAGCATGTTCAATATGCCTGTGACAGTGATCTATGAAAAAAATAAATTGGGCAATATGATTAAAAATTGGGGAGGAGAGTTCTATGACTAAAAAAACAAGTAAACCTAACGATCAGCAAGATGAAAGAGTGCATGTTTCACTGGATCAGCCTGTGGTTGAATACGAAGAAGGCTCTAAGGCTTTTTTTGAGAATGTTGCCGCAGACTATCATAAGTCTATGTATAACCCATTCTGGAAGCTGTCTCAATCATTGATATTTCACCTCATGGATGATTATATAGTGCTTCCAAATCTTGGAAAAGGCAAGCAGTATCTTGATGCTGGCGGAGGTACCGGAAGGCTCACATGGCATATATTGGAGACAGACAAGACTGCAAAAGTTACGCTGTTTGATTTTTCACCGGACATGCTGGCGCAGGCTGAAAATATCGGAAGAGAGCTGGGCCTTTTGGACCGCGTAAAGCTTGTAGAAGGAAACCTCATGGATATGAAAGGAATAAAGACGCATGCATTTGATGCTGCTGTCTCTGCAAATAATGTGTTTGGGTTCGTCTATGATTCAAGTTTGGCCATGGAAGAGATCTCAAGGACGACAAAGTTAGGCAGCATGATCGGGTTGTTTGGGATTCCAAATGCCTATCACGGAGCATTCTTCAACCAGACTATAGGCAGGTATGATGAATCACGAAAGATACTTGAGACATTGAGAGGGACCTATACTCCTGAGATGCCAGAGATAAATTTTTTCACACCTGACGGATTGTTCAATCTATATCTGTCTTCAGGGATAAGGCCCTATCTTGTGACAGGCATGCCCGTAACCATATATCCTGGCTATGCAGATACTGACCCAAGATTCGTTAGTGACAAGGCCCAGACCATTGCTGACCCTCAGGTCTGGAATAACGTATTTGAATTAGAAAGAGGGTTGCTAGATTCAACAGCAAGGATTGATGGAGTGTATCAGGTCCAGGCAGCCAGAGGAAACGGCCTGGCAGCAATCGGAAAGAGAGAGATACTGGTCCCATACTAGGTGATGAAAGATGATACTGGATGAAATAATCATAAGGAAAGCAACAGATGCAGACATAACCCGGGTGATGCCTGTTGTCATAGCGACTAGGGAATATCATGCCAACCTCAATGAGCTGGATAGGCTTAAGGATGGCTGGCAGGAGATGTGGAGCGGATATGCGCTGCAGATAGTGAATGGGAAAGGATGGATGTATGTAGCTGAAAAAGACGAAGAAGTGATTGGATATATCATGGGGAATCCGCAGGGCCAGCCGCCAATATTTGAGATAGATAAGACCGCATACATATCAGATCTTTTTGTTGACCCTAGATTCAGGAATGCTGGCGTAGGGAAGATGCTCTTTGATTCATTTAAGGAGCAAGTAGCATCAGAAGGCTACTCACATATGACGCTGAGATATGCGGCAAACAACGATCTAGGGGCAGGTTTTTGGGAAAGGATGGGATTTAAGATTGATTCTATCGCTGCCAGCCAGAGGTTATGAGGTAATAAAATGTTATTCACAAAAAGCTTGATAAAAACAAATCCGACCGCTAAAGGCGATTCAGTGAACTATGATTTGATCCTGAAGGCTGGACTCGTGCATCAGGTCTCTGCAGGGCTGTATGATTTCTTGCCTGCTGCAAAGAGGGTGCTCAACAACATTGAAGGGATAATAAAACAAGAGATGGATTCAACAGGAGCGGTACAGATATCCATGCCGATAATGCAGCCCTCAAAGCTCTGGATGCAGAGCGGGAGATGGGATATATATGGAGAGGAGATGTTCAAGCTTGAAGACAGGAAAAAGTCAGGATATTGCCTTGGTCCGACACATGAAGAACTGGTTGTAGAATTCATGAGGAGCATTATAACTTCGCATAAGGACCTGCCTGTGACAGTCTACCAATTTGGAGAAAAATTCAGGGATGAAAGAAGGCCTAGGGGAGGCATCGTGAGAGCCAGGCAGTTCACTATGAAGGATGCCTATAGCTTTGGCAGAGATGCGCAGGATCTGGACGAAGCCTATGGCAATATGAGGATTGCATATCAAAATGTATTTTCAAGGGTGAACATAAATGCTATACCTACAGTAGCAAACCCTGGAGAGATGGGTGGAGGAGGATCTGAAGAATTCTTGGCTCCTTCAAAAGATGGTGAAGATAGGTTCATAATCTTTGAAGACGGCAGGGCGTTCAAGGAAGATATGATTGAAGATGCCGGCAGATATGAGATAACAAAAGGCATAGAAGTAGGTCA
This sequence comes from Candidatus Woesearchaeota archaeon, assembly GCA_023701075.1. GTDB lineage: Archaea > Nanobdellota > Nanobdellia > Woesearchaeales > GW2011-AR15 > GW2011-AR15. The sequence goes on along the minus strand of JAMPXQ010000053.1, from coordinate 944 downwards.
TATATTCAAGCTTGGGACAAAATATTCAGTCCCATTAGGCCTGAATTTCCAAGACCAGACAAATTCTTCAGTACCTGTAGTGATGGGCTGCTATGGCATTGGCGTAAGCAGGCTCCTGGCTGTGATCGTAGACCAGAATCATGATGAACAGGGGATAATCTGGCCTGGTGAAGTTGCGCCATATCCGCTTGCAATGGTTCCTATAAATTATGCAGACAGCAAAGTGAGCGCAGCCGCTGATGATATATATCACAGGTTCCAGAATGCCGGGATAGATGTGCTTTTCGATGACAGGGATGTGTCCCCAGGGATGAAATTCAAGGATGCTAAGCTGCTAGGGATGCCTTACTGCATAACAATAGGTCCAAAAGGGCTTGCAGGTGGCTACGTTGAGATAGAAGAGAGGAAGACAGGAGCCAAGCAGACTGTAGGGACAGATGATGTGCTGAATTATTTTGGTATCTGAAATGAGACTCTCAAAACAGCCGTTCCAGGATAAGTTCAATGTTCCAGCTAATTGGCAGTCCATGCAGACATACAAGCTGATAGAAGCAATGGGGCTTGTAGAATTCCCTTATAGCGGGATTCCGACATTCTTGCCTATGGGAAAAGCGATCACGGACAAGATAATGCAGAATATCAAGGACATATCCAAGAAGCATGATTTTGAGGAGATATATTTTCCGCTTGTCCAAGACACTAGGTTTTTAGAGAGCAGCGGAAGAGACGCAAAATTCAGTGAAGAATTCATGCTCCTGAAAGGGGACATGGAAGGATACATGTTATCACCCACAAATGAAGAGTTCTATATGGCTCTGGTGCAAAGAGGGCTTAGTTCATATAGGCAGCTACCTATAAAACTGTTTCAGATTGCAGATAAGTTTAGGAATATCAAGAAGCCTAAAGGGATACTTAGGAGCAAGGAGTTCCTTATGTGTGATATG
>JAMPXQ010000052.1 GCA_023701075.1 Candidatus Woesearchaeota archaeon | reverse complement strand
TCAGGATTTGTTTATGCACCGTTACACCCGATTCTCTAATTATTTGTGAGTGTGCCCATTAACGATTGTCCTTGATGTCCAGTCTAGCGAGAATGCAATGTGGTTTTAAAGTTAGAAAACCAACTATACCCAGTTATCATCATATCTTTTTCGCACTTTCAAGGAACTGGTTTTTTTGTGCCTACTGCGAGAATGTCTTTTTGTAATGTCACTTTATTGATCTTCCCGTGATGCTCTATGGTTATAATGCCTCTTTCTTGTAATGATCTGAGTGCACGGTGAACTTTGAGCTTATCAAGACTGTCTATGCGAGAGAGTTCAAACTGATTTGTTCTACCACCTTGTTCCCATAAGTATGCAATTATTTTGCGTTGGTTTGGTTCCAGAAGTTTGAGGAGCAAGGATGTGCTTACATGCCCTTGATCCAAGGTCTTCTCAATTTTTATTTCCATGAAAGAATATGTGACGGCTCCAGTTGTGATGCCTAGAATAGCAAGGAACAGCATGATTTCAGCATGGTATGGCTGAAGAAATCGATAGAGCCCAATGCCTTCTGCCTTCTCATTAGATATATCAATATAAGTAAAAATCATCAGCAGACTGATTAGTGATAATATTAAGAATACCCTGATGAGTCTCGTAAATTTCATCTTATGAAATGATAGTTTCACGAAGTAATATATATAGTTTCTGCTTAAGAAACTATAGCAAAATATTTGATGGAGGATGATGTAAAATGAATAAGTATGCCAAAAAAAGCCTTTTGTTTGTGCTTCTATTGGGAACTGTATTATTTATAATGGGCTGTAATCAGGTAAGCAAATCTTCTTCAGGAAGCGCAACAGCGCCTGATTTAGCTAAAGCTGCGGATTTTTCTATTAAGACCGTAGACAATAATGATATAAAATTAAGTGTGTTGACAGCAGAAAGAAAACCTGTGGTATTATATTTCTTCGCCACTTGGTGTGATGAGTGCAGGCAAAACCTGGATAATCTTAATGAAGTATATCCCAATTATGAAAATGATGTCATTCTAGTCTTCGTCGACATAGACCCCAAGGAAAATGAACAAAAGATCCTCGCCTTCCAGAAAGAATATCCTGGAGTTGCAAAAGGAAATTTTGCGAAGTCAGATGCGGCTATACTTAGTGATTATAAGGTTAGATTTCCATCCACAAAAACCGGGATTGACAAGCAGGGAAATATCATTTTCCAGAACGTTGGTGTTCTTAGCCAGACGCAGTGGGTAGATCTGCTCGATGATCTGAAAAATTCCTGAAAATGAAAAAAATAAATATTTCAGAATTGACTATTATTCGGGCCTGGCTCTATCCAAAAAGTTTTTTTTATGGATTATTTGTGATTGTCATAACGCTATTATGGCCATCTGTCCCTTTGAAGAGTCTTGGCGTGTGGGTTAATACTCTCTTCAATACATTTCCGACAAATTTACTATATTTAATTCTTACAGTTCTTTCAGGCAGCTTCACTGCATTATACGTCTACAAAAAAAATACAATGAAAGTATGTAATATCTCAAAATCTGGCTCTTTTGCCTCTCTTTTTGGTGTTGTGCTTGGAGCTTGCCCAGCATGCGTTCCAGCTTTAGGGTTTATCCTACCATTGAGTCTTACTATTACCTTGAGTTACTTGAGCTGGGTTATCCTTCTAGCTTCGATAATTATGCTCTTTTTCGTCATTTATAATCAAGGTGGTTTTAAAAGAGAACTAAAAGAGAATGGATAAAAAAGTTTGTTGTTAGAATATTCACAGACGAATATTCTTTGCTTATAGTAAAGGCAACGATGTAAGTTCTAGAAGAAAGAATTGCATAAATCTATCGGTTTCTATTTCTTTTAGCCTGAATTCTGGATTACGCCTAACATCGGAATTCTTGTTAGCCGACCTGACAGAAACGAAGCGTAGGGAGAGCGCAGTGTGGTGGAGCACCGTAGCCGAAGGCGAGAGGCAGAGAAGTGGAGTTTTCACGTTTATCAAAAACAATGTTTATATAAATTAAAATTTTTATACTATCAATGCACCCAAAAACAAAAAAGATTGCGACAACAATATTTCTCTTTTTACTAGCTGGATTTTTCGAAATATGCGGAGGGTATTTAGTATGGTTATGGCTGCGGGAAAGTTATAGCTGGTTGATTGGGATAGTTGGTGGTGTTGTGTTATTCTTATATGGAATTGTTCCAACATTTCAGCCATCGCATTTTCATAGAATTTATGCAACTTATGGTGGAGTATTTATAGTTATGGCACTGTTATGGGGGTGGGTTTTTGAAGGGATTGTGCCGGACAAGTTTGATGTTATTGGAGGTATCATCGCGCTTATTGGTGTTGGCATAATATTTTATTGGCCAAGAAAGGGGGAATCTTTATGGCATCAACATTACTGATCACAACATTAGCATTATTTTTTGTGGCAGCACTATTTGAAATTGGAGGAGGGTATTTAGTCTGGCGATGGCTGAAGGAAAAAAGAACATGGTTGTATGGATTGGTTGGAGGATTAATTCTTTTTGGATATGGAGTAATTCCTACACTACAACCAGCTCATTTTGGCAGAGTTTATGCAACTTATGGTGGAATTTTTATTATTTCTTCAATAATCTGGGGATTTATTGTAGATAAGAAAAATCCAGACAGATATGAACTTATTGGAGCATTGGTCGCACTTCTAGGCGCATTGATAATATTCTACGCACCACGTTGAAAACATATCTGCATTTAAGCGAAATTTAATTTCTGCTAACATCAATCTATACTAAAGTTTCAAAAAACAGCATACATGACATTGAAAGTCATTTGGATGATTAGCAATTATTTTGAAATGATTCAATTATTCGCACGAACACTAGAAAGAGACAAACGGGCTTCATCCCACAGATAAATCTGTGAGTATTCGCCCTACGATTTTATAAGATGCTAATATTCCTGATAATAGTAGGGTTGCAAGCACAAAAAACTTTATTCTTTTGAGTATTGATTAATTCTCGCATTATCCCTAAGTCCAGAACTTAATTTTTTCATATTGCTAGCAATCCGTTCTAAAACCTCCTACACAATTCTCAGTAGGAGGAGAGCCCCGTTCAGGGCATTTCTCTGAATATAGGCATGCGTCATCTGTGATTGAGCTTATCTGAGCAGAGACATCTGTATCAGCACCATAAGTTATGAGTATCTTGTCCAGATCTTCAAATTCATAGTTGCCAAGCTGCTCATTCTGCCTGTTATACATATATCCCATTTATCCCAAAAAAATAAACCAAACCTATCGCCAGAATAAATACTATCATAAATGATAGAAATTCCACGAAAAGCAGCTACCCCACACTCTAAGTGTGAGGTATCTTCGCTGCTTTTCTTTTAAGCGGGATTTCTAGCATGCTGAAAAAGCAGAAGCATTAAACCTTGTTTTATAAAGACAAGGTATTCTGCTTTTTCATCATAAAAAAAGCCCAATTTTTTTAATTTTTATGCCAAATTGAATCTCTTTTTTGTCATCATGTACGCTTTTCATTTATGAAATATACCCCACCCTTAGAGCGTGATTGGGCTTTATCGTTTTTTCAAAGCATCAAATGGTATATTTCATAAACAAAAATGCCCCGCCCCTCGGGGGCGATTGGGATTTTTTACTTTTTACCTATCCTCAGAGCATTGCCTATCACTATCAGACTGAGACCCATATCCCCTGCTGCGACTGCCAGCCATAAAGGGACAAGTCCAGGAAAAGCAAGGATGGCAAATGATCCCTTGACAATAATAGATATGAAGATATTCTGCTTGACAATCAAAAGAGTCTTGTTGCTCAGGCTTACAAGATATTCAACCTTGGAAAGGTCATCATGCATAAGGGCGATATCCGCAGTCTCTATTGCGACATCCGACCCGATTGCGCCCATGGCTATCCCAACATGCGCTTTTGCCAGTGCAGGTGCATCATTCACTCCGTCTCCGACCATCGCCACGCACTCGTATTTTTCCAGGAACTCATCGATCTTCTTTACTTTCTCTTCAGGAAGGAGCCCTGCATAGTGCTCATCGATACCTATCTTTTCAGAGATTGCATGGGCGACCCTTTCATTATCGCCTGTAAGCATGACGGTCCTTAATCCTCTTTTCTTAAGGTTTGATATAGTCTCACCAGCTGTTTCCCTCAGTTTATCCATTACTGCGATAATTCCTACCACATGGTCTTTGGAAGCTATGATGACAGCTGTCTTCCCTTCATCTTCCAGCTTTTCAATCATAGCTTTTGGTGTTTTTAATTTTGAATCAAGGAACTCATCTGATTTTCCGATATGATAGTATCTTCCTTTTATGTTTCCATGCAGCCCCTTGCCTGAAACAGCGTGGAAATGCTCAACATCATGTTTTTTTACTCCATTTTTATTTGAATATGCAGATATTGCCTGTGCTATCGGGTGATTGGACTTGGATTCCAGTGATGCAGCAATCTCGAGAAGTTCCTTTTCTGAATGCTTGTTCAATGAGATGACATCTGTCACCTCAGGTTTCCCTTCAGTCAAGGTGCCAGTCTTATCAAAGACAATCACCTTGACAGTTTTCATCTCTTCTATGTAACTCCCTCCTTTGATTAAAACACCATTTTTCGCAGCTGAGGTTATTGCTGAGACCATAGATACAGGCGTTGAGATAGCAAGTGCACAGGGACATGACACTACAAGCAGCACAAGGGACCTGTAGAACCATGTCTCAAAAGGCAACTTCAGTATGAAGACCGGCACTACAAAGACCAGGACTGAAATCAAGATCACAATAGGTGTATAATATCTCGCAAACCTGTCGATGAATATCTCAGTCTTGGATTTTTCTTTCTCTGCATTCTCAACAAGCTTTATTATCTTTGAAAGGACAGTCTGATTCGAGGCTTTAGTCGCTTTTATCTCAAGATATCCTTCTTCATTTATTGTACCGGCGAAGACCTCATCTCCAATCTTTTTGGATGCAGGCATGCTCTCTCCGGTGATTGATGCCTGGTTTATGCTTGATGAGCCAGATGAAACCACTCCATCTATTGGTATCTTGTCTCCAGGCTTCACAACCAAGATGTCTCCTATCTTGATCTCCTGGACATGAACTTTAGTTTCTTTTCCGTCTCTGAGGATTATCGCTGTCTCAGGCGTCAGATTCAAAAGTGCTCCTATAGATTTTCTTGACCTTTCAGCAGCATACTCCTCAAGGAATTCAGCCAAAAAATAAAGGAACATCACAGAAGCACCTTCTGCTCCCTCACCTATTATGAATGCCCCGAAAGCAGCCAGGCTCATGAGAAAATTCATGTCAAACCTGAATTTCATGGCCGATGCTAAACCTTTCTTGATAATCTGATAACCTGCAAATAGTGTCACAAGAAAAAATATTACCTGCGAAGCAGAATGCTCACTCATGATCTGTTCAAGGTAAAGCCCTGCAAGAAGCAGGATGCCAGAGACAACGATGACTACAATCTTCTTTTTCTTCCATGACGGATCCTGCTCTTCATCTGAAGAACATGATGAGCAGCATTTATTCCCCATTATGCAACACTCCCATTTTGATCAGATTCATTATATGGTTGTCATATAGCGAGTAATAGACTATTTTTCCGTCTTTCCTGCACTTCACTAGTTTCAAGTTCCTAAGCAGCCTCAATTGGTGCGATATTGCGGACTGCTCCATATTCAGGAGAGAGCAGAGGTCACAGACGCAAAGCTCCTTCTTAGAGAGCGCAAACAGGATCTTTAGTCTGGTCTTGTCTCCAAGCACTTTGAAGATATCTGAGATATCAGAATAGACAGAATCCTTCAACATCTTGGTTCTTACTGAATTTACATTATTCTCATTTATGCACTTGACACTGCAAACAGATTTCATATATGAACACATGAATAATTATTCATATATAAATATTTGCTTCTCCCCCATCAGTAAAGATTGTTCCTTCCATTAAGAAGTATTTTTACTCGGAGTCATATGTAACATAACGACTGTTATGTTAGTTTTGCAGAGCGGAAATGTTCGTGCTGGTAGGTAATCTCCCACGAACATGACCTCTGCAAAACCTGAGCACCGACGCAGTGTCGGAGGAGCGCAGGCGTATTACGCAGGAATTTTTCTTCAAGCACAACATCAAACACGAAGTGTCTTCAGTAGAGTTTAGGCAACTTTGACGCAGATGCGACGGGGGTTGCCCCCTGCGGGGTGTCGCATAGGATTTTTCGTTTTTGAAAAATCCGTCTGCTGTCAAATAAGTTGCCGTTAAAAACTCTTAGTTGTGCCATCAAAAAAATTCCAAGTAATATGTAACATAACTGTTTTTATGTCTAAATCTTTGATTCCAGGAGTTTTAGGGTTTAGATGCTGGTGTTTCAATTTCCTTTTTGTATGTTTTTTGTATGTTTTCTGTGTGTTTTTTATGCTTTTTTTGTTTTTTTGAGGTGTTTGGTCACTGGACTCACTAGACATCCTGCTGTGAGATATTTAAAGACCAAGCCTGTTGGTCTAGGTATGGATATCATTGAAAAAATCAAGAAAGAAGGATCAAGGATGAAGCTTAGCAGGTTTACTATAGAGACGTATAACTCTCATATCATGGATTTTTTCCGTTTTGCAAAAAAAGATGTCTCAAAGGTCACAAAAGGTGACATAAGGGATTACCTCAATCACCTTTCGGATAGGAAACTTTCTGGAAACAGCATGAATGTTGCACTTGCATCTATCAAGTTCATGCTGAGGATACAGAGGAAGAACTGGAAGATCGATACTAGATATTCCAGGAGGCCTAAAGCAATCCCTGTCTTCTTGACAAAGACTGAGATAAAGAAGCTGCTCATGGCTATCCAGAACAAGAAACATTATCTGATTGTTGCGTTATTATATTCTGCAGGCCTTAGGGTCTCTGAACTCATCAACCTCAAAGTCAAGGACCTTTGCATCAGCGAAGGCTATGGGTTTGTTCGGCATGGCAAAGGGAATAAGGATAGGATATTCATCATTGCTAGAGCGCTCAGGGATGAGATTGACACATGGACTCATGGAGCAGATCCTGAATCATATGTGTTCTCTGCAAGAAATGAGATGCTCAGCAGAAAGACGGTGTATGTCCTTGTGAAGTACTATTCAAGGCTTGCAGGCATCAGGAAAAATGTGCATCCGCATACTCTTAGGCATAGTTTTGCTACGCATCTTGTCGAGAATAATTACCAGCTTGAAACTGTGCAAAATGTGCTAGGGCATGAGAGCCCTCAGACCACCCAGGTATATATCCATGCTGCACTGCCAAGATTCAAGATAGAAAGTCCTCTTGATACTATCAGGGAGACGCAAGCAGCTTATTCCTGACCAGGAATATCTATGTGAATTTGATTAGGATATTATGGCCATCAGAAACATTAAACTGAATCATTAAACTAAATGCTTAAAAACAACTGCTGAGTCTGGATTATCATGGATAAGATTGTAGTGAAGGGAGCAAGGGAACATAATCTCAAGAATATAGATGTGACCATCCCTAGAGATAAGTTTACAGTCATCACAGGTCTTTCAGGGAGCGGAAAATCTACGCTTGCTTTTGATACCATCTATGCTGAAGGGCAGAGAAGATATGTTGAATCCCTCTCTGCTTATGCACGTCAGTTCCTTGGGCTCATGAACAAGCCAGATGTCGATTCTATCGATGGACTCAGTCCTGCAATCTCTATTGAACAGAAGACCACTTCAAAGAATCCTAGGAGCACTGTAGGCACTGTGACTGAGATATATGATTATCTAAGGTTGTTCTATGCAAGGATAGGAATCCCTTATTGCCCTGACCATCACATAAAGATACAGGCGCAGTCTCCTGACAGGATTGCTGAGCAGGTTCTAGGCGAATTCAAAGGGGAAATCACTATACTCTCTCCAATCATAAGGCAGAAAAAAGGGACCTATGAAAAACTGATAGTGGATCTGAATAAGGAAGGTTTCATTAAGGTTAGAGTGAACAAGGAAATAATCAGGACTGATGAGAAAGTCACTTTGGATAGGTATAAGAAACACGATATCGAGGCTGTCATCGATGTCTTGGATATCAAGGACAAGCAGAGGCTCAAGGAAAGCATTGAGATAGCTATCAAGAAATCATCAGGCCTTATAATCATCATTGATGATAAGAATGAAAGGCTTTATTCTTCCAATATGGCATGTCCGAAATGCGGCATGAATTTCGAAGAGCTGCAGCCTAGGATGTTCTCTTTCAACAGCCCTTTTGGTGCATGTGAATCATGTTCTGGACTAGGGATAAAGATGGAGTTTGATCCAGACCTCATAATCCCTGACAAGACCAAATGCATCGCAGATGGTGCAATCGCACTCTACAGGAATGCAGTAGACGGTTGGCGATCGCAGTATCTTGGTGCGGTCGGGAAGCATTTTGGCTTTTCAGCACTGACACCTATAGAAAAGCTTACAGAAAAACAGTTTGATGTCATCATGCATGGTTCTGATGAAAAGATAAAATTCAATCTATCTATGAAAAATGGAGAGGCCAACTGGTCGCATAATGGACAGTGGGAAGGGCTCATCCCTCAGTCTGTAAGGCTTTACCAGCAGACTGAATCAGAATATAGGAGAAGCGAACTTGAGAAATTCATGAAAGTCACTCATTGCCCTGCATGCGAAGGGAAGAGGCTTAAGAAAAAAGTGCTTTCGATACTTGTCAATGAGAAGTCTATCATAGATGTCACAGATATGTCAATCAAAGATGCGATACTGTTTTTTTCAAACCTAAAGTTGACTGAAAAAGAGACAGAGATTGCAAAAGTGATATTAAAAGAGATCAATGACAGGCTGACTTTCCTTGAGAAAGTAGGCCTTAGCTATCTGACATTATCCAGGAATGCAGGAACTCTTTCAGGCGGAGAGGCGCAAAGGATTCG
>JAMPXQ010000051.1 GCA_023701075.1 Candidatus Woesearchaeota archaeon | reverse complement strand
ATTCATCTATCATCTTCTGGGCAGGTGTCTTTGCCAGTTCAAGCCTTCTGCATAAAGGTGATATGTAGTGTTTTTCATGATCCGGCAAGCCATCGATTGCAGCATCCAAGACCTGTCCGAAATAACTTGGGTCGAATATCCCATATCTTATCGCCTGCAAGAAATCAGATTCATCCATAGTCTTAGGTTCAAATCCATCATTGAACACAAGCCCTTTTACTAATGCTACAAATGCCATATAATCTTTCAGTGTAGGCTGCTTATCAAGGGATCTCAATTCTCCTGCAACACCTCTATGGATCATCGGCCTTAGGTATGTATAAAGGCCATTAGGGTGCTGGAACAATGGCAGGTTCTGAACCTCTGCTATGTATTCTTCAATCGTCTCAAACCTTTTTGGGAAACCAGTATGCGCCTTGAATTTAGGATTGCCTGAAAAGACATGATTATATGCATACATCCTGTTTGAGAGCAGGTGATTGAAACCATTTTCAGTAAAGGGGGAGGATACACCAAAGCCAGTAATCACTGGAATAAGTCTCCTAAATCTTTCATATAGCCTTATAGCATCCAGTTCATCATCTGCACCCACATTTATCTGATCTGATGCAACTTCAACAGTATGTTTCCTTCCGTTTTTCCCTAGGGCATCCAATATCCTGAAATAGCGTTCATCATTTGTTATAGAGAAATGATTCCCAGGCATAAATGATACAGGAACGACAAGTGCATTCATGTTATCTGCAACTTCTCTTACATCAAGATATGTCTTTAGGAGCCTCTCTTCAAGATTCCTGATATCTAGTGAGGGAGGACTTGTCAACTCAACCTGTTCTGTAGGAAGCTCGAAATGGACATCTGTCCCGAAGATTGGCAGCCTGCTTATCTCATATTGGATATTCACCGGCAGGAGAGTGCCTCGTTCTAATGTAAAGAATTCAAGCTCCGGACCAAATTTCCTGCCGCTGAAATTTGGCGTTATCTCAAATTCATCACCTAAAATTCCATCAGCTTTTATCATATAAGTCTTAGCAGTCATATATATCACCTTCAATCAATCTAGCTTTCATGCACAGAAATCCAAAAAAGGATTTCTGGCCATAAAATACAGGATAAAACTCCTCTTTTGAGATCAAGACTACATCTCTTGACTGTGCAATAACTGTATCTTTTCCTATCAATTCAAAGTTCCTTATTCCACTGATGAAATCCAGGTCCTTTGCCTTCTCGATTATTTTTATTATCTCGTAATATCTTTTTTCCTCTACCTTCTTTTTTGAACAGATATTCTCAATCGTCTCTTTTATTGTCTCATATGCTGAATCTAGGGTTATGCCTTTTGTGAATTCAACAGAGACTCCGCATTTCACATGATCAATCAATGCTTTGCTCTTTGCAATATCGTCATTCATAAAGACAACATCCTTAAGCGGGAATGCATCTACCAGCTCTTTTATCCCTGCTGTTTTTTTTGTCATTATCAGAAAAGGCTCGCTCACTGTCGTCGTCGTATGTATGTCAATCACATAATCAAATCTTTTCAATCTTCTTTTAAGGTCATGAGCAAGCTTTTCTTCATAATCGCCATCAATCTTTCCGGGAAAAATCCGATTGAGGTCTTTTTTCATGAACCTCTTCTTGTTCTTGATAGCTCTTGGATTTCCTTCAAGTATCTCAATTTCTGGGAATTCTTTTTTAATCCGTCTTGCGATGTCTTTTCCTAAAATTTCATCTCCGTGCAAGCAATATACTAACGCAATGCTGCCAGCGTGAATCACATGTTTCCATTTTTCATCATCTCCTAATCTTTCTATTTACTCGTTGAACTTGAAACCTAATATATTCTAGAATCAGCTAATATCGCCATGCGTCGGATGTCGCTTTTTGTGCGTCTTTCATTCCCTAAAGGACTACTGGGTTATTATTAAACGTTGTGTCATATTTCGTTAGATTTATTAATAAATGTCATATTTTATTTTATTATGTCACAAATTGAACAGAATTTCATGAACCTGCTAGGAAAAAAGCCCGAGATCGAGAAGTGCTATAGCGAGGGACTCATCAACAGAAGAGCGCTCGCAAGATATCTCATCGAGCACAAGTTGGCTAAGGAAGAGCAGATGGACGCACTTATCGCTATGATCAGGAGATATGATTTTGGGAAGGCAGATGCTGATACAGACGGACTCAAAGACCTAAAGACCAGCATCAAAGATAATCTTGTGATACTTAACTATTCTAAAGAGCCAGAGCTTCTTAATATGCTCAGCAAGATTGTCGGGCAGACTAATTATAATATATCCGAGACATTGAAAGTGATTGTAGGGACTTCCAATGTCACCTTGATTGTAGATAAATCAAGGATTCCTAAACTTGATTTTGAACTCCTGCATAAGATCGATGATATATCTGAATTAAGTTTACAGTTCTCAAAAAAAGCAATCAATACCAAAGGAATCATATCCATCATTACAAGAGAACTATATATCAATGATATCGTTATTTCTGAGATGCTCACTGCAAGCAATGAACTTTTGATATATCTTAAGGATGAGCATGTGCTGAAGGCGTATGAACTTATCAAGAGGCTATGCAAGTGAATTTTATCGCTTAACAAACTTGTATAATATGCAGTATTTTTTCTTACTAGTATATGTTTTTGTATAGCAGAAAAATATATAAACCCCTTTTACTATGGAAAAGTCATTATAATGAAGGGTGGGGAATAAATGAAGAAAGGACAGGTTTCTTATTTTGTAATTATAGGTATCATCGCGGTGCTTCTTGTTGGCGCTGTCGTATTTAACATGAATCGAGGGAAGGGCGAGTTTGCCAGGACAGAACGCTCTGAAAACATGGAGCTTGATTCTGCTAAAGACCAGCTCCAAAGCATCGCGCAGAGCTGCTTTTCACAGATGCTTTCAGAAGGCATCAAAGAATTTGGACTTAGGCCAATAGCGCAACAGGCAATAGGGTCCTATATTGACCTGAATCTTGGAACATGCATAGAACTTAACCTTAAAGACACTCCTCTGGGAGAGATGGGCTATGTCTTTTCAGTCGGAATAGGAACTGCCAGCGTCGAGATTGGAGAAAACTCAGTATATGCAACAATTGAAAAACCTATGCTCATGAAAAAAGATGAGTCTTCAGTCGAATTGAACAAATTATCCTCTAAATATATCTTCAGCAATGAATATAACGTAAAAGTTGATTCTAGCGGAAGAGTCGAGGAAGATGTCTTGATAGAGAAAGATGGCATCTCAATAGCTATCAAACAGGGAACAGAAGCGGTTGATTATGAAGGCAACCCGCTCAGCAACCTGGACGTCAAGATAATCGACAAGTTCTCGAACGGCAAGATGTTCGGAAATAAAGTAGTTGTGGGAATGACCATGTTTGAGGTCAGCCCGGCAAGGTTCAACCCGCCAATCATTGTCGACCTAAAAGTAAGCGAAAGCGACATCCCTGAAGGATTTTCAATAGACCAAATAGTCTTAGGTTATGAAGATGAGAATGGAATATATAATGGATGGGTCCCGCTTTCAAAAGAACAATTCGAAGAGAATGGAGAAAAATATTGGTTAATAAAGACAAGCGTCCCTCACTTCACTAAAGTCGGAGCGCTTAGATGCAGCGATGTCGCAAAACCTGTCGCTGAACTTGGTGCAGACATAGATCCAGATACATATGGCACCCAAACTGCAGACATTAAAATCACAGAAGAAGACCTAAAAATCCTGAAACCGACACAGCTTCCTGAAAGAGTTGTCTATAGGACTCCTTGCGGAACACTTGATGTCGAGTATGATGAAACAACAAATCCCGCAGCGCCAGTATGGAAGACTACAGGCGGAACATGCAAGGATCTAGATACAAATGCTATCCCTTGGAAGATAACAAATGACCTTAAAGAGATTTATGTAGATAGCTTAATGGCAGCAAATATTGATGCAGCCAAAAATGCAGTAGCAAAGATTGAACCTATAGATTATAACCAGTATGCACTTGATGTAGATAACCAATGCATAATAAAAGATTATGATAAGGATGATCAAACTGTCCAGGTTTTTGACGGAAGTGTAGAGTTGTTTGATACACTTGGACAAGGAAATGTCTATTTTGAAAATAACCTTGCTACAAGCTATAATGCACCTGCAGGAAGAAAGAGAGAATATGCTTATGAAGCATGTGAAAAACTTGTGAAAAAACAGGTAGAGGATTATTATAGCAGCTCTCAAGAAATGGCGGCTTATTATGCAAAAATCAAGCAGCTGATAGCAAGCGGAGAATATAAGGGTGACCTTATTCATGATGCGTTGGATGCTAGTACCTGTAAAATTGGGGATGATGGGATGGTATCTGTAACATATGCTTTAGGAATGGGCAATACGGTCGCATCAATGCCATCATATGGATATACAATAATTGCTCATAACAGCGATCCTGTTGAATCATACAGATCATCTGATTATCCAATGGGATATTATGAGTTCTATGCAAGCGAAAACGGCGGATCATGCGTCATTGAGAAAGAGGAAAAGGCAGATATGAAAGTCTATTCAAGGATACTTGATTCTAAAGATACCTTGACAAATGTTCCAGCCAGCGGCAGTACACTATTCAGCTTAAATTCACCATGGAATAGGTTGACAGAAGAAGTAACACCAAATGATTTATGGGTTACCTTTTTCGCGAATCATGACCCTAGTGTGTTTGATGACCTAGAACCGTTTGATCCTGAAACAGATACTATCGTTGCAGGCAATAACATCGTTTATTCCATATTCTACCCGACTGAATTTGGGTCAACCATCACTGTTCCAATTACGGATCCTGCAGCAGCAGCACAGACTGTTACTGGATGCTATGTAGGGATAATGGGTGTTGAGATCAATGGTATAGGATTCAGCACAGAAAGGAGATCATCGTCAAATGATTGCACTGTCCAAGAAAGGATCAATTATTTGCTAGGTGCCAATATGGGTCCTGAATATACCAAACTGGATAGAGGCTCGCTTGATCCAAGCGTTTTTACCTTTATAGATAAGGAAGTGAAGAAGTTAGTAGAATTCAGGGATTCTACACCGGATGGCAGAGATGCCAGCCTAGGAAGCGTTCCAGATTATGTCCCGACATCAATCAATGGAGTCAGGCCAGGATGCGGAAAAGAGGAATTTACGCCTGAAGAGCTTGTTGCAAAAGACAAGTGCCATGCAGGGATGGTTGGATGGTACTGTGACAGTTCATTCTATTATAAATGCAATGGTGTCGAAGGAGGCCTTGTCGGAAGCGGACAGTGTCCGACACTTACAGATGCACCTTCAGAATCTTTCTGTTCAGTTACACTAGACAGGAGCCAATATTACTGTGTAAACAGCAATCAGGTAGGATGCATCGATAAAGAGGGTAATCCTATAACACATGATCCAGGTGAAGGAAGCTGCCTGAATTCAGGCATGACAGCAGACATATTATTCTGCATCAATGGTGAACAAAGAAGCAAAGAGTCGTGCGATGCAGGCTATTGCTTTACAACAAGCAGTGGATCATATGTATGCGCCAATGATAAATGCGCATCAATGGCGGCAGGAGATAAATTTTGCAGAGATCCAGCAACACTAGTCACATGCGCTGCAGGTTCACCAACACCTGTAAGTACATTGTCAGCTTGCCCAACTGGCTCTATATGCGATCCGACCTTTAATATATGCAAACCCCAACAGCCTTCATGCGCGGCTGATGCTGCAGGATATTATTGCCTGAATTATGGTGTCAGCGGACAAATCTATAAATGCGAAGGTGGAAATATAGACATCGAAAGTGGCGATGGTTTAAGAACACCAAAGTATGTCTGCGATGGAAACAAAGTCTGCATGGCTGATGGAGTAGCTGCATTGGAGGATGGATTACCAAATTATGCTACAATGTGCCAGGAGAACAGCCTATATGACAGGTCAATGTGCGTTGATGCGCAAGGAATCCAGAAATTCGATGGATATTACTGTGAAGCAACAGGAGTTTCATCTGCATATGTGCAATGTGTAGGTGGAAAGGTTGTCGGAAACAGGCAGTTCTGTGATAATATCTGCTATTCCAGCGGCACAACCTCTGCAGATAAATCAACAATATGCACAATGCCGCAAAATGTCGCAGATGCGTTAGGATTAGGAGGAGTAGCGCCAGCAGATGATACTGATGAAAATCCATTAGTAACCTTCTGCAGCAGTAAGACTGCTATGAAATATTACTGCAGCGAGGTCAACACAAATAAATTGGTTTACTGCTCTGCAGATGCAAATGCACCGAAAGAATATACTTGTCCTGAAGGCAATATATGCACAGACCTAGCAACTTCTGCAGATAATCCAGGTGCTCTATGCAAACCAAAGGCAGAAGCAATCTGTCTTGGATATGGCTTATCAGGAAGCATGTTTGGTTGCATAGAAGGAGACCCATACAATTATTATCAATGCTTGTGCAATCAAGATAGATCCTTGTGCAATGTCCAACCAACACCGTGCACATCAGGAAGCAAATGTGAAGTCACACCAGGAAGCGGTTATAAGTCCGGCAGCACACTTGCTGAAGTCTGCATTGCACCACAGCCTCAGGCGACAGAATGCACACAGTATGGACTTGTCCCATGGACCTATGGAGATTATAACAATATGATGGATAATGCAGAAAGGGACTATGATGTGTCAGCGTCTGTAAAATGTAAAAATCCAGGATCCAGCGACCAATTATTGTTCTGCAACTCTCAGGGAAAAATCGAGGTCCAAACACTTAATTACAGATGTTATCAGGGTCCTGATGGCAAATTCAAATACCTAAAAGATATGTGCCTTGGAAGTGAACTTGATCCTGCTGACACAGCTACATATGAATCAGGAGATTTGAAATGCATAAACAGTGTAAGATATTCCTGCAACAATGGATGGAAAAAAGAAGAAGGAGTCCTATGTTCAGGAGACGGTACTGATCCTGCTGTTACAACGCCTGGATGCCCTGCAGCGATGGTCAGCGGATGCGATATAACCGTGTCTCAGACATTCCAGGATGCTGAACCTATTTGCATAGATTCGTGCTCTAAGTTTGTACAGTGCATGTGGGACTCAGCATCCAATACTGCTAAATGGGAAGTCGGCCAACCCTGTTCAAATGTAGATGTATCTACTCCTGAACTATGCAATGCAGAGAGAAACAAAGAGAATGGAATTGTAGATCCTGCAAAATACTTGAATTACTGGACAGGTACACTGTGTTCTGACAATGAAGTTGGATGGACAGTTACAACTACCATCCAGAGGTCAGAATTACCTGCAGCAGCAGATGTACGCACACAGACCTACCTTGGAGAAAAGGTACTTAGATGTGCTACGGTAGATGGTGTAGAAGCTGACAAGTATTATTTCTCTGAAGAGAGCAGCATGAATCCAGGATACACTGTCGGGTGGATGTGCAATGCACCGGAAAACAAATGGGAACTTTGTGCATCACATAACAATGAGAAAGCAGCCAGAGGCTCAAGAGAAGGAGAAGATGTGAATGGTTGTCATTGCAAAGGCAGCGCAGGAGGAAAAACAGCAACATGGGAGTGCTGATTTTTTTTATTTTTTTTTAATAATTTCATTTGACTATATTCTAAATCCTAAAATAACACACATGTCGTAAAATTAATAAACCCCCAACACATATTTTCTTAACATGAAGAAAGCGCAGTCAATCTCAATCAACACAATCGTCGTTGCAGCCATCGCACTAGTCGTCATGGTGCTCCTGATATTGATTGTGACTCAGAACCTAGGAGGATTCAGGCGAAGCACTGCTTCATGCGAATCATCAGGCGGAAACTGCATCAGCTTTGAAGATGTGAGCGAGCTCTGCTCCAGAGACAATTTCAAGACTGTGAGATATGACCTGGCCTGTTTCAATGGAAAAGACCCTGATCCTGACAAGGTCTGTTGCACAAGCACATAGTGCTGCTGCATGGAATCATAGAAAAATATATATACCCTCTTTCTTATTAATTAGCTTATGAAAAAAGGAGATATCTCTATCAATGTCATTGTCATGGCAGTAATCGCACTTCTTGTGATGGTAGTACTCATCGCAATCTTCGGCGGAAGGATGAAAGGATTCCTTACAGGAGCCAGGGACTGCAGGACACAAGGTGGAGAGTGCATTGAAAGAGAAGAATGCACACCTATCGAAAATACCATAGTGCCTATAACCAGCTGTGATGACATGAACAAAGACAGCGACCTTGATTATGTCTGCTGCGCCCCTCTCATAGGGGAGACGAACGGATAGTTGATATTGCAGCGGATAAAGCAGCGAAAAGAATATAAAGCCAGAAATGCCTAAAAGATGCATGAGGGGCCAGCTGCGCGGAAATTTTCTTTATGTTGTCATATTGACCATCATGCTCGTTGTCCTCATTGCGATAATCATCCAGAAGGCGAGCATCCTAAAATGAAGAAAGCCAATTTCATGGTAGATAATCTCGGATGGATAATACTCATACTAGTCACGGCAGTCATCGTCATCAACATTGTTGCAAAATTCATGATGAAGGCTGATTCTGCTTTCGATCCTGCAGTATGCAGGGCATCGGTCCTTGCCAACTCAAAATTAAACACCGCCCTCTCGAATGAATGGCAGGTGAAATGCGCTACAAGATATCATTATTTCGGGAAAGAAAGCTACACTGAAGAATCCGGAGACAAGAAGATTGAAGTACCCTATAAGCGTGATCTGGCATATGAATCATGCATCAAGAAAAATAAGGACAATGAAGAAGCTGCGGAGCAATGCGTCATCGGCGTCATAAACAAGGTGATTGCTGACAGGCATAAAGAATGCTGGGAGCAGTTTGGAAGGGGAGAACTATCCCTCTTCAACAGGCTTGATACCAAGAGACAGTGCGTCATCTGTTCAGTATATGATTTCTCAGAAGACCTCAAGGAGAATTTTGATGATCGATATGTCAGCGAGATCGTCGAAGAAGAATCCAATCT
>JAMPXQ010000050.1 GCA_023701075.1 Candidatus Woesearchaeota archaeon | reverse complement strand
GGTATGAAGAAAAAAATCCATGTGCTGGCTGGATTTGGTTTGGCAGTCTTGCCATATCTTATTTTCAACCAATTGATGTATGGAAACATGTTTTCCCCGATATTATCAGCATCCCTTCATCAGTCAAATGAGTTTTATTCTGTATTGGATGGGTCATTTTTATCTGTGATTTATAATATAGGTTATTACATTGTCAATCTCTTCCTTCAGAATCCGTTATATCTTTTCTTCCTGCCTGCAATGAAGAAAAATAGGCTTCTAAGCAGCATCTCGATATTGTTCCTTTTATATTTCACAGTGATAATGAATAAGCAGGTGAGGTTCATCCTCAGTTTCCTCCCGTTCATGGCTATTGTCACAGCAGCCTATATCAGAAGATATCCAATGGTTATGCTATTGGGATTGGTAGCTATTTATCCTATATACGCACAGAATATTTCAATTCAAAAGACTCCAAGAATTTATGCTTATGTTCCTTCAGGTATAACAATATTGTCGTCTACGCCTCTTCCTGTCGCATATGTAGATTCATTGTTCATCCCGTTCTATGACAATATCAAGGACGCATCAGCGATATATGAATCAAACAGAGATATGGATTATGTGTTCTATGCTTCTGAATTCTATCCATGTAAAGACAAGTCATGTAACGATGCGAGAGATGCTCTTTTCTTGAGAGTCTTGGAAAATAGGTCAGTTATCTACCATGAGAAGACTTATGAAGATCTGTATCTATTGAAGAGACTAGGATGATTTATCTGTAATTTTTCTTATACCATATAGAGAATCTTTTCATCCCTTCAGTTACATCTGTCTTTGGTTGGTATCCTAGCATCTTTCTGGCCTTGCTCACATCTGCAAACGTGGCATCTACATCCCCTTTCTGCATCTCTTTTCTAAGGATTATGGCTTTCTTCCCTGCTGCTTTCTCGATGACTTGGATGAAATCCTTAAGGATGACAGGGTTTCCATTTCCAAGATTGAATATCTCAAACCGGTAATTCTTATCTATGGCCCTGACTATGCCGTCTACTATGTCCCCGATATAGGTATAATCCCTTTTAGTGTTGCCGTCTCCAAACATAGTTATCGGCCTGTCATTTGCAATGGCATCATAGAACTTGAAAGGTGCCATGTCTGGTCTTCCGTTCTCGCCATAGACTGTGAAGAACCTTAGGCATGTGATATTCAGATTATATTGATGGCTGTATTGCTGGCAGATGAGTTCTCCGACTTTTTTTGTGACTGCATAAGGACTTATCTGGCTTTCAGTTAGATCAGTTTCACTGCTCGGTATTTTCCCATTTCCATAGACGCTTGATGATGATGCAAAGATGAAACTGTCTATATTGAACTGTCGTGCCATCTCAAGCAGATTTATGGTCCCGTTGATATTCACATCAAAATATAGTCCAGGGTTCTCTAATGATGGCCTGACCCCGGCTCTTGCAGCAAGATGGACAATCTTTGTTATCTTGTTTTCTTGGAACACCTTGAGGAGCCTCTCCTTGTCCCTTATATCCGCTTCTATTATCTTGCATTTGAGGCCCTTCACATTCCGCCTCTTGTTTTCTACAGAGTAATAATCATTGAAATCATCAAGGCAGATTGCATCTTCTTTCTCTTTTATGAGCCTTGCTATCAGGTTGCTTCCGATGAATCCTGCGCCGCCTGTCACAAGTATCATGTCACATCACCACCAGGAAAGAGCCAAAGATAATCAAGGCTATTCCTGCCCATTTTATATTGCTTATCTTTTCTTTGAGCATCCTTGCAGATAATATGCAGACTACAATATATGTGAAAGAGCTTAATGGATATAGCGTTGTCAATTCTCCAAATCTCAATGCTGACATATAGAACAGCATCGAAGAGCCAAAAAGGAATAATCCGAAGGCCAATGTCATGTTGTCTTTGATTTTTTTGATGTTGAAAGTAAGTTTCTTTGTCCCTTTCTTGAGATAGATTGAGCCAAAACCGCCTAAGATTATCGCAGGTATCAGAAATGCGATGGCAACAGGATTTATCATCTTGTCTCCCTCGATATGAGCACAACCCCAAAAAGGATTGTCCCTGTACCTATTATCTTTGGTGCCGTGACCTTCTCGCCTAGGAATATTGCTGATAGGAATATCACCCAGATGAATGTGAGTGAGATTATCGGATAGAGAGAGCTTAGTTCCCCATGCCTAAGTGCAAGGATCATGACTGCTGCACCTAGTCCATAGAGCAATATTCCGATGTATATGTGGATATTGAGCAAGCTGAAATTGTCCATCCCTCGCTTCAGGAAGAACTGCCCAAAAGCAGTGAAGAACGTACAGATGAACATCAGTATGAATCCTAGTTTGGCCATGTTACATTCCAGGTTATTATTCTGGCACCAGTGACATCTGTCGTGTCATAGAACTTCTTGAAATGCTTGAGTCCCTTGCCTTCTAGATAGAACATCCTGGTGAACATGCTCCCTGTGAGCTGCTCTGACATGTATATGATGCTGTCGCCGGAGTATACTATTCCATATCCTATCTTGTTCTCGCTGTATTCTTTGAGCTTGAATTCTTCACCTTCAAAATACCCTAGGTTGTTCGGATATGCTGTCTGTCCGTTCACTTTCACATATGCATCCATGCTTGTCAGGTTTATTGTGAGCGGAATCACTTGGTTATTCCCTACCGGAAGAGCACATTCCCTTGTCTTCTCATCTAGTTTCCTGCAGTTGACTGCTCCGGCGTAGCTGGGCCATGGAGCTATCCAGTTGTTTATCTCTGCATCATTGCTCAGCGAATTTAGCTCAAAATACCACTTCTTTGCCTGGTCTGTAGAGTATCCAAGATCTGATGAGACGCTGCTTATGAATTCATTCATCTCCTTGGTCTTGAAATAGTTGTATATCTTCGCACGTTCAAAGTTCCATATGCCGAAGTGTGCCCAAACCCCTGCTTTCCCTACCATATCCTCGCTTGTTATGAAATAGTTTTCAGGAGGTTCGCAGTACATGTTCTTGATTATCTTCTCTGTCTGCTCTGGATTTGTTATTTTCAGCAGTTCTTCTCTTGCTTTTTCTTCATCAAGTTCAAACAGCCTGTATAGCATGTTTACTGATTTGAAAGTGTCTCCGCCAAATGCTATCCTCATCTCTTTTTCAGCATTTGTGTTTCCGCAGTCAAGCATCCGAAGTATTGCAATTGCCTGCTCTTCATTGTCAGTGAGAAGCACTTTTCCTATCCAATGCGCATTCTGGCTGTTCTGCGATGCACCGTCAAAAGTGACCTTTCTGTCAGCCCAGTACTTGAACCAGTGCCCAAAATCCCACCATGAATTTATGATAGCATCGCTTGCTGATTTCACTTTGATTTCCTGAAGTGTTTCTACCCATTGGTCATTGACGCTGGGTACATAAGAGTATGCTGTTGCCCTTCCCTGTTCGATCGGCTTCCATAGCAGCATGAGAGCTATAATTATGAAGATGGCTTTTGGTATTGTGATATCTATATCTATGCTCTTGCTGAAGAACTTGGACAGTGTCTCTACAAAGAACGCTAGGAACACTGAAAAGCTGATGACGAATGCAGGTACGATAAGTAAGACGAACCTGATTCCTTTTGTTGATGCATAGATTGTAGCGATGAACCATATGCTCATGAGTATTGAATGGACAGGGTCTATCCTATAGTTATAATACATGGAAAGTATCAGCCCTGCTGCAAGCGGAAGTCCTAGCAGTGCATAATCAATGAGGGTGTTGAATGCAACAGCCTCTATTAGAGCAAGGAAATATGCTGTGCTAAGGCCAAGATATATCAGGCTAGTCTTGAAATGTTTCTTGTCTAGAGATACTAATGGTACTATGGACCCTATGAGTGCCAGTAGCAAGAATAGTTTTCCGCCAAGGCTTGCGATTATCTGGCCTTTTGTGGCAGAATTGAGTTCTGCGACAGTGGTGTACACATTTGGCCATATGCTTGTGCCTTTGGCTGCCTGTTTTATGTTCACGATCTTGAAAGGATTTGTGAAAGATTTGATGATTTCATGCCCTTCACCGAAGAACGATAGTCCGATGTAAGTGAATACAAGGAATACCAAGGCAAACACTGCAAGATTCCTGATCTTATCATCTTTCGCTATCTTGTCTATCTTTCCGATCATGAATTCATATCCTAGATGATAGCCTAGGTAGACTCCCCAAGATACGATTATGAAGAGGAACATGAACCACCATCCGCTCCATGCAAATGAGTATAGTCCTATGATGAGGCCTAGTAACGCAGTATATACAGCTGTCTTCTTGAGGTCTTTGGAATCGAATGCATAGAAAACCAGAAGCATGATAAGGAGCGGGAACACCGCATTGACGATATCGTTGTCTGAGCCAAGTGATCTGCTGAGGATAGTTGGATTGACTGCAATGAGTAACGAAGCGATGAAGCCTGCAAAATTTCCTGCTAGTTTCTTGGCTGCAAAAAACGCAAACAGGATTGCTAGGAATGATAAGAAGAGTGGGGTATAATATGCTACCATCATCATAGACATCTTAGGATTGAATATCCTAAGGATCTTAGAGAGATAAGCCTCGATATAAGGGTATATGTTTGGATTGATGATATATCCATTAGGTGCATTCATATGGTCATCATAAGGCACATCATCACGATATTCATCACCTATCCTCCCTGTTGCATCGATATTCTCAGCATATCTGACCCAATAATATGAATCAATATCTCCCAGGTACACTTCGCCGTTGTCGCTTCTGAAGTCTTCCTTGAGAGCTTCGGCTTGCCCTGTTAATGCCTGCTCTATCTGGGCTTTGTTCTGGGTGACGAATTTATTGTATTCCTGGTCGACAAGGACATTCAGGTTCTGCTCGGGGAGATTAGGATATTGCTGCTTAACCTGCTGGATGATGCTTGCTCTCACATTATTCTTTATGCCTTCATTGGACCACGCATAGGCAATATCCATCTTTAGGGGGATCGTCCTTATGTAGACCGAAAGTAGTAGCGGTATCAATATCAGGATTATCCATCCGTATTTGAAGAAGAATTTCTTTATTGATGTAAAATCTAATGTGAGTTCATCATCTGCCATTTTATAAATTACCCCCTGATATAGGCAAAAAGGACATGCTTTATAAAACTTATTAATTTATAAAAATTAAGAAAGATGTTAAATCATATAATCTGTTAATTTGATTGAAGGACATTGAACCTGTTATCATCAAAACGCAATTCAAATTTTAGAAAGATTATAATTTAAAGAACAAAAACCACTTGATAAAACACTGAAAAAAATTAGATTATTATTTGCCCATGAACTTCTTCATTGCCGGGTTCATGTCATACATATGTTCCCTTGCGATGTCTTCATAGAGCTTATAGATGATCATGACTGTCAAGAGTATTCCTGTCCCTCTTGAAAGCGCTCCGAGGAGATCAGCTATGGCTGCTAAGAACCCTACAACTAGCGCCCCCATTATGGTAAGTGGCATGATATATCTGTTCAGGATGCTCTCTAGCACCCTTTTGTCTTTTCTAAATCCAGGTATCTGTAATCCTGATTTCATTATCTGTTCTGCCATGCTTCCTGCATCCTGACCGGATGTCTGGACCCAGAATATTGAGAACAGCACTGAACCGCCAATCATGAGGATTGTATATATTAGCCCATTTAATAGTGTAGGCCCGACTACTGCCCATTGTCCACCGCTCTGGATTACAGCCCTGACTATATCTGGGCCTTGAAGCACTGCCATGAGTCCTACAGGGACATTCCCTTGTGTGTATCCGCCCAGGATAGGAAGGACATTTCCGCCTGTCCAGTTCTGGAGCAACCGCACCCAAAGCTGCAGTGTTGCAAAAAGTGATACGACTAGTATGACTGGCATGTTGCTTGTATAGATGAACTGTAGTGGCCATCTTATTCCATGACCTCTTACTCTTCCAAAAGATAAGGGTATCTCAACTTTCATGGACTGTGCATAGACAGCCACTCCAAAGACGACTAGAGTAGCAAGCATGGTGATTATTCCAAGAAGCGCTCCTTGGCCGTCTCCTGTTGTTAGTGAAGATATAGTTCCCCAAAGGATACCTACAATAGGTCCTTGGTATGTGGATTCCCAAATCATATTTCCCGCTGTGTCTGTGAAAGACAATAATCTGATGAAAATCTCTTTGCTGATTCCTGCTGCGATGAAAAGCGATATGCCTGAACCAAATCCCCATTTGCTCACGATCTCATCCATGAGTAGGATTATCATTCCGCCAAGGAACAGTTCAAAGACTAGTAGCAGCTTCATGCCCAGAAGCGATGCTCCCAGTGTTGCAGGCGGGCTGATTCCGCCCATGAAGACATAGATTGCTGATTCAAATATTACAAAAAACAGAGATGTCAGCTTCTGGACACCCTGGTATCTCATCTTGCCTTCGTGCGTCTGAAGGTCAAATTTCAATATTCCTGCTCCATTTAGTAGTTGCAGTATGATTGAACCAGTGACTATAGGTCCGATACCTAGGGATATCAATGACCCGAATTCAGCGCCTAGGACAATTGCAAGGTATTCAAACTGTGCAAGTGTGTTTTCGCCTAGTGGCCAAAGTGGGATTAACCCCAAGATAAAGAATAATGCAAGGACGATAAGAGTCCATTTGAGTCGTTCATTGAAAGGAAGTTTTTTCTGTTTAGGTGCCTCTACTTCAGGAAGATTCAATAGTATTTTATCAAAGACACCCATTATTCTTCACTCTTTGGAAGATTGATTTTGCCGCCTGCCTCCTCGATTCTTGCTACGGCTCTTTCAGTTGCTGCATCTACAGTGATATTCATTTTTGATCTGACAGATCCCTTGGAAAGCAATTTGCTGTAGCCAAGTTCTTTTAAGTCAACTTCATATGTATCTTTGTTCTTCTTTATTAAATTTTTCGCAAGTAGTGATGGAAGTGCAAACTCAAGCGTCTCTAGATTGATTGTCACTGCATCTTTGTTTAAAGATTTGAATCCGAACTTGCCTAGGTTAGGTTTCTCTCCTTTTGTGAGCTTCATGAGCTGCTGGGAGTTTCTCTTTCCCTGTCCAGCTCGCCCCTTTCCTCCCCTGTTGCCTTTACCTCTGTTCTTCTTCTTGCTTCCAAAACCCCTCGTAGGTTCTGCAGCTCTCATCCTTGACCTTTTTGATCTTGACATCTTACATCATTCTCGTTAACAAATCGTTTATTTTCTCTCCTCTGTTCCCCAAAGCTCCGCCTCTCATGAAAGATATCTTTATTCCTTTCCTGCCGTATCCTTTCTTTGGTGGTGAAAGTCTTATAAACTTTTTGTATGTTTTTTTGTTAAATGTGAAACCCACTTCGCTTGGTTCTGCTCTCTTCTCAATCACTTCTTTCATGACTTCTTCAGTCACTTCTCCATATGTGATATAGTCCTTGGCCTTCTTGACCATTCCCCTGTTAGCTTCATTGTCTTTTACAAAGACACACCAATTCTTATTATGCAGATTCAACATCTCAAGTGTCAGTTTGATGTCTGGGTTCAGTCCAATCATGCCCCTGACCCTTACGATTGCGATATATTTTTCCTGTGTCATTCTGATTCCTCTTTAGGTACAGTAACAAAAGCTTTTTCTTCTACGCTCAGCCTTTCATAATGTATCTGCTGCAGTTTAGTTGTCATGAGTTTTCTTAATGCTCTTTCTGTAGCTTTTAGTAAATTCAATTTTTGTCTTGTCTGTCCAAAAGTCTGTGTCCAGCAATCCTTGATGCCTGCAAAAGCAAGTATCTTTGCGATTTCATGGTCTGCTTTGAGTCCGGTTCCGATTGGTGCCGGTATCAGTTTGACAATGACGCTTCCGCATTTTCCTTCGACTGCAAATGGGATTGAATGTGGTTTTAACGTTCTACTCTCCCAACTTCCGCTTCCTCTTCTGATCTTAAATATGCTGACTTTGGCATTCCTTACTGCCTTTTCCCTTGCAGGGACAGTCTCTTTTGATTTTCCATATCCGATTCCGATTATTCCGTTTCTGTTGCCGACGACAGCAAGAGCCGCGAATTTAGGTTTGTTGCCTTCTTTAGTCTTCTTCTGTGTCTGTCTGAAAACTCTTTGCTTTCCGCCGCCGAACTTTCCTTTTGCCTGTCCTACGAGCAAGAGATCATTCTCAAGGTTTGGAACCAATATATCCACTATTTCCTGCTCAAGTATGACCTGTCCTTTATCTAGGACTTCATTGATGTCCGTGACTTCTCCGCTGAACACTTTTTTACCTAGGTCAGTCTTTGGTTTCCAGTCTCCTGTTTTAGGCAGGACTGGAGCTTCCTCTTGTAATTCTTCAACGACATTTGCAGTGATTTCAGCTTTCTTCATCTTCATCCCATGATTTTTTTCTTTGTTTTTTCAAAAACAGCTTCAGCATTCATATGCTTTCCCTTGATTCTTTCTTCGCTTGGGAAAACCTTGTCTGAGCAATTGATTTTAAGGCCGCCATCGACTGCACCTTTTAAGACTGCGAATATTCTTGACCCTGTGATTGGGCTTTGAAGACCTATATCAAGTATGGCCTCTTTTCCTTTTTCTTGGACACCGATGAGTAACCCGGCAAGATAAGCTGCGGAGATGTTTCCCGTATTTTTATCCCAGCCGTATTCTGCAAGTTGCCTTGTGCTCACGGTTTTTAGGACTTTGTCTCCGCTGTCTGCGTATTCGACAAGCTGTACAAGCATATGTTTATTTGATCTTCTGACTACTAACCTCAAGCTCTGTGACTTCAGGAGTGCTAGCCTCTTCTTATAGTCAGTTTTTCCGAGCCTTTTCCTTCTTAGTAATGCCGTGAATATTTTTTTATGTGCCATTTTACTTCATCAACTTGTGTTCTGTGATATATAGTTTTACGTGCCTGATGCTTCTGAAGAAGCCTCCTTTTGATTTTCTGTATAGGTCTTTATAGACCTCTGGAGTGACTTTCTTTTGCTCTTTGAGCTCTTTGAAGAATGTTCTTTGGAGTCTGACCTTGTTTATCCAGGCTCGTTTTGATTCTTCTCTTGCTCCCTGCTTCCCTTTTCTTGAACCTGCGCCTTTCCTTCTTCCTTTGAGCTTCTGCGCATGTGCTTTCTTTGCTCTTGATCTTGAGACACCCTTGTCATTG
>JAMPXQ010000049.1 GCA_023701075.1 Candidatus Woesearchaeota archaeon | reverse complement strand
TGGGGCAAGCGATACTGGTGCTTCACCTTTCAATGGTACTATCGATGAGGTCAAGATATACAATTATACTTTGTCAGCAGGCCAGATATATCAAAATTATAAAGCAGGCCTGAATAATAAAACAGCTAGTGTAATAACCTTAGAGAGCACTGCATTAGGTGAACAGTGGTTCTGCTCTGTCACACCTAACGACGGTTATTCAGATGGACAGACTAAAAATTCAACTTCAGTCACAATATCTGCAAGCAATACTGCTCCAACAAAAGTCAACCTAAGCACTCCTACCGCAGGAAACACTACGATCCATAGAAGGAACACAAGGTTCACATGGGATGCTGCATTTGATTCAGATGGCGATCCTTTGAACTATACTCTGAACATCACTTCAGGATATTGCTCAGACCTTTACTATGGCAACATATCTGACCTGAATTTCACTGCTCAATCCGAACTGTGCCTAGACAATATGTATTTCTGGCAGGTCAGAGCATATGATGGGACTGAATATGGGCAGTGGTCTGCAAGATGGAATTTCACGATTGAACCTACAGTCATATTGAATCTTACCACAAGCAGGGTAAATTTCGGAAACCTGGCACCTGGAGCAATCACTGACACTGATAACAATGCATCACCCTTAGTCGTACAGAATGACGGCAATATCCGCATGAACATCAGCTATGTGAGTGCAGCCAGCTCATTATTCTCTACAATAGGACTAAACACGCTATATTTCATGTTCAAGGTAGACAATGATACCACTGAAGCCAATTCATTCAACTGGACAATCTCCCAGACATCCTGGACCAACATCACCTCTATTTTAACACAGAACAAGAGCGCCATCGGCCAACTGAAATACCAAGATTCCCAGGACACTGCTGAGATCGATATCAAGGTCACGGTGCCTCCACATGAAAGCCCTGGAAGCAAAAATGCAATAGTATATATCATAGGTGAGAGCCCATGAGAAAACTGACCCTATTCCTATTGGCGTTACTAGTTATCCCTGCAGTTTACAGCATCGGTGTTGCACCTGCATACAAAGAGATATTCTTTGAACCAGGAAAAGAACTAGACCTCAGCTTTAGGATACTCAACAATGAGAAGAAAGACATGGATGTGATGATCTATGGAAAAGGCGAACTTGCAAACAACGCTGAAATACCTACCTCCATGCACTTAAGGAGCGATGAGCTTGAAAAAAATGTCGATTATAAAGTTATCCTTCCGCTCAAACTTACCCCAGGACTAAACACACTAAGCATATTTGCAGTCGAGAGCAACATCGATAATGACAACATAGATGTCGTAACCACTAATCTAGGGGTGGTTTACAAGCTCAAAGTGAATGTCCCTTATCCAGGAAAATACCTGCAAGGCATGATGTTCATTGAAGGAAGCAACCCTGATGAGAACATACTGTTCACATTATCCCTCAATAACTTAGGGACTGATAAACTAACAGACATAAAAGGAACTGTTGTCATAAGGGATCCTAGCGGAAACGGAGTATCTCAGATAGTCACATCAACAGCCTCTCTTGAATCAAAAGAAAAAGGAAAAATCACTGGAATATGGCTCCCTAAAGAAAGAGGAAGGTATATCGCCCAAGCAGTCATATCATATAATGATGAGGTGCTGCTCATTGAGAAAGAACTAGAGATTGGTGAAGCGCAGATAACTGTAAAAGACCTAAGGACGGTAAAATTCAAGCTTGGAGACATAGCAAAACTGGACATACTGCTTGAGAATAACTGGAATGAAGATATCACGAACATACTGACTAAGACTGTCATCTATGATGAATCCTCAAACATAATCAGCGACTTCTCCTCATCACCTGTTGACATCAATAAGGAATCCACAAAAGAAGTCCCTTCATACTGGGAGACCCAGGAAGTAGAACCCGGGAACTATGTCATAAACATCATGCTTGAATACCTTGGAAAGAG
This sequence comes from Candidatus Woesearchaeota archaeon, assembly GCA_023701075.1. Taxonomy (GTDB): domain Archaea; phylum Nanobdellota; class Nanobdellia; order Woesearchaeales; family GW2011-AR15; genus GW2011-AR15. The sequence continues at coordinate 7,198 of JAMPXQ010000049.1, read as the reverse complement.
GAATGAGAAGAGCTATGAGGTGTCAGTGGATGAAGATTCATTCATAGTGCTGAATGGAGCGACAGGGAATGTCGTGCAATCTGAAAAGGAAGATTTCAACATGATCCCCTTCTTATCTATAATAGCTATCATCGCCATTATCACTTTGGGAATAAAATTCATCCCAAAAACAATAAAGAAAAAAACCAATAGATACCAAATCGATCCAAAAATCAAGGAGTATCTGAAAACAAACCTTTCCCAAGGCATCTCAATAAAAGCATTGAGGCAGAAACTGCTGGACTCCGGCTATAAGGAAGATTATGTCGACCAGGCAATACTGGAAGCGGAAGATGAGACTCACTGAAATAAATATCAAATGCTGTTTTATCAAATGCTATTTTTTGCTTTTCCTGCTGCCAGGATCCTATCTATAGCCAGAATGTATGCTGCATTCCTAAGAGAAGTATTATGCTTTCCTGCTACTTTTTTTACATCAAGATATGATTTCACCATTGTCTCTTCCAGCTTTGATAGCACCTCTGATTCCAGCCACGACTCTTCTGACAAGTTCTGAAGCCATTCAAAATAGCTCACGATGACTCCACCTGCATTTGCCAAGACATCCGGGATCACCAATACAGATTTCTTTTCCAGCACTTCATCTGCATCTGGCGTTGTAGGGCCATTTGCAAGCTCTAAAATCATCTTTGCTTTCACTCTTGATGCATTTTCTTTTGTTATCTGATTCTCCAATGCTGCTGGTATCAGCACATCTACATCCAATTCTAACAGCTCTGCATTAGTCAGGGATTTAGCCATCCCACTTAATTTGCTGGTCTTATTATATCTTGATAAAACATCCAATATATCCAGCCCTTCCTTATCATACACAGCACCATTCACATCTGACACTGCAACAACCTTGAACTTAAGCTCATGCAGTATCCTTGCGACATTGCTCCCTACATTGCCAAACCCCTGCACCGCAACTGTTGTCTCTGAGGGCAGCTTGCCTATGGATCTCAGATGGCTAAGGAGAACATATACCCCGCCTTGACTTGTGCTGTATTCCCTGGCTCTTGATCCTCCTAATGACAATGGCTTTCCTGTGAATGCCGCCGGAGCTTTTGCTTTTACCATATGCTCATACTCATCCAGCATCCAGGCCATGATCTTTGAATTCGTATTTATATCCGGAGCAGGCACATCCTTCATCGGTCCTAAAAAATCATAGATAGAGCGTATGAACTGCCTTGAAACCCGTTCAATCTCCTTCTCTGAGAACTTGGAAGGGTCTATCTCAATGCCACCCTTGCCGCCGCCATATGGAATATCGACAACTGCACATTTTATCATCATCCAATATGCCAAGCTCTTCACTTCATCAAGATTGACATCCGGATGGAACCTTATCCCACCCTTATATGGACCCCTTGAATCATTATACTGCACACGGTAGCCGTGGAAAATATTGATCCTTCCATCATCCATCCTGACTGGGAAATTCACCTGGATTATCCTATTAGGATTCAACAGGACTGAAAGCTCATCTTCACTAAAACCCACTAGCTCATTTAGCTTTGCCAACTGATTCTTCACGCTTTCAAATACGTCCATAAAACAATCAAATGTAAAAAAAATACAGTAATTTATAAAAGTGATGAAGAAACAATCCCTTTTTCCATGTTATCCACGAGACATTGAAGAAAGAAAAAAAGATGAAAGATATTATCAATAGACTATCTTGATTAGGTCCACTACCCTGTAACTGTAGCCCCATTCATTGTCGTACCATGCAAATACCTTGAGCATCCTTGGGTTTAACATCATCGTGCTCTTACCATCAAAGATCGAGGAATTAGGGTTACCTACTATGTCTGAACTCACTATCTCGTCCTCTGTATACTGGAGCAGGCCTTTAAGATGGTATTTTGAGACGCTCTCAAACAACTTATTCACATCTGTTGCTGTTGCATCCTTCTTAAGGGTGCAGACGAAATCTGTCAATGAACCGCATGGGACAGGAACCCTTATAGAGACGCCGTCCAACCTTCCTTTGAGTTCAGGAATGACTTCTGAGACAGCTTTTGCCGCTCCTGTCGTTGTAGGGACAATATTCACTGCTGCGCTCCTCCCTCTCCTTAAATCCTTATGTGGCAGGTCCAATATCTTCTGATCATTGGTATATGCATGAATAGTCGTCATGTAACCATAGTCTATACCGAAATTATCGTTCAAGACCTTCACGACAGGCGCCAAGCAATTTGTCGTGCAGCTTGCGTTGCTTATTATATGCTCTTTCTCTTTTACATATGTGTGCTCGTTGACACCCAGGACTATTGTCTTCACATCGCCTTTTGCAGGAGCGGAGATTATCACCTTCTTTGCTCCTGCCTTGAGATGAAGCTCTGCCTTATCTTTATCTGTAAAAAGCCCTGTCGATTCTATGACTACATCAACACCTAAGTCTTTCCAAGGAAGCTTTGAAGGGTCTTTCTCTGCAAGGACAAGAATCTTTTTCCCGTCTATTATTATGTTCTTCTCATCGTGGCCTATCTCTCCTTCTGAGACACCATGAGAAGAATCGTATTTGTATAGATATGCCAATGTCTTTGTATCTGTAAGGTCATTGACTGCTACAAATTCTATGCCTCTCTTAAGGCCAATCCTAAGGACCTGCCTCCCTATCCTTCCAAAACCATTTATTGCGACTTTCACCATTTGAAAATACACCTCTTTCAATGGAAAATACACAAATCTGGTTAATAAAGGTTTTGAAAGTAGAAATGTTTATAACCCTGTTAAACAGAAATGCAATAAAAGAAGATGAAAAAAGAGATTTTGATAGGGATAATGATTCTGTTATCTTGCCAGTTTGTTTTCTCCCAGACACCTAACCCTGATGGTGTAGATATAATCTATCCAGGGTATTATGAAGAATCTGATTCTAGGATTACATATGATGGTATTTGGATAACTGTGAACAATCCACTTGCAAGCGGAGGATTCCGTGCAGTGACAAGCAACATCAACGCAAATGCTATGTTCAGGTTCTATGGCGATAAGATAATAATATATAGAGCCATAGTCAAGGTAGATAATGATGAATATCACCAAGCGGAACTATGTATAGATTCTGCATGTGAAAACATCTATTTCAGCGGAGCTGATAACAAGGCCATATCTGGAATCACAAGAGATAATCTTGAATTAAAAGAACATACTGTAACCATAACAAGAAAACTGAAATCCATAAACCTAGATGCGATCGAGATCTTTGGCGATGCCCCTTCTTGCGGAAATGGCAATGTCGAAAATGGGGAAGAATGCGATGACGGCAATGGATATAGCTTTGATGGCTGCTCCAATGACTGCATTCTGACTTTCTGCGGAGACAGTACTGTACAAGGCCCTGACAGCGAAGGGTTCTATGAAGAATGCGATGACGGCAACTCAATCAATACTGATGCTTGCATAATCAATCCTGCAAAAAACTATATGTGCAAATCTGCCAAATGCGGAGACGGATATAAAAGATCAAGCGAAGAATGCGATGATGGCAATGCAAACAATAATGATGCTTGCATAATAGACCCTGCAAAAAACTACTTATGTAAGCTTGCTAAATGCGGGGACGGATACGAGACAGCCGGTGAAGAATGTGATGACGGCAATGCAAACAACAATGATGCTTGCCTAAATTCCTGCATGGATGCACTATGCGGAGACAATCTTATTTGGATAGGACGTGAAACATGCGATGAAGGAACACTAAATGGACAGCCTAATCACTGCAGCCAATCATGCCAAGGAATAACTACACCTGTCTGCGGAAACAGCATTGTTGAAGCCGGTGAAGAATGCGACAAGGACAATTCAGCTAACTATCTCTGCAATAACCTCTGCAAGAAGACCTGCCCTTCATCTAGCCCATGCGGCACTTTTCCGACATGCTTTGGAAAATCAACATTCTATCTGGATGCGGATAAAGATGGTTTTGGTACGACCTCAAGCGCTGCACAGGCATGTGCTTTACCTACTGGCTATTCTGATAAAAATACGGATTGCAATGACAATGACAAATACATCAATCCTATCGCTATAGAGCTTTGCGATAATATAGACAACAACTGCATGAATCAGGCAGATGAGACATGTCCCTGCAAACCTATAGGCAGCACGGAATCATGCGGAATTGATACAGGTGAATGCATGAAAGGTGTGAGGACATGCACTGGACTGGCTTGGAGCAGCTGTGTGGGTGAGATAACTCCGCAAGCCGAGATATGCGATTATAAAGACAATGACTGTGATGGCAATACTGATGAAGATATGCTGAACAGCTGCATGAACTATCAAACCTGCCAAATTGTCATGACGTGCGATGCCTGTGAAAATGCTCCATCGGAGGTTTGCGATAACATTGATAATGACTGCGACGGACCGAATAATGAAGGCCTAACAAACTGCTGCACTGATAACGGAAAGGAAATCTCCGGCTGCACTGATGACCCAAACTGTCCCGGGACCAGCGGTACCAGAACCTGCCAAAACTTCCAATGGAGCTCCTGCAAGGCTGTCTGCCCTATAGAACTGAATATCAGCAATTTCAGCCCTCCGGAAGAGAACAACCTGAACATAATAGAAGAAGGCTCAATCACAGTACTCCCTGAACTCAGAAAAGAGGAATACATCTGTGACGGCTATCTGAGTAAGACCATAGATTTTGCAAAATTAGAACAACTTGACTGCCAGTACAAGACAAATAAGATGGACTCTTATGCTGAACTGCATGGTGAGCAACAATTTGATTTCTACTTGGGAAACAACTGGATTGACATAAAATGCAAGAATATCGCACAAAAGATAACCTATGTCATCAACAAAGACAACAACTGCAACACTTCATCTTACATCTCAGATTTCAAATCCATCATCAGCGACCTTGTGGATCTAGGAATCATAAATGAAGAAGAGAAGGCACTTGCTGAAAAGACTGCTGAAAAAGTCAGTGAAAATACTGCATATTCAAAAAAAGACAATACTGCTGTGGTCACCCATACGATTACGCCAAAAGAGAATATGTCAAACATGGAATTCAGGCTCTATATCCCAAAAGAATGCGCCAATGATGTCAAAGATGTCGATTTCTATTCCAAGAATTACACTGTCATAAATGAGGATCCTATAGTCGCCTGGCATTTCAACAGCGTCGATGAACAGATTGACCTAAGCTATAAACTAAAAGGAGTCATAGATGATACCTGCCTTGAAAAAATAAAAGGATTACCTATTGAAAAACTGATCAAAGAAAAAAAGAAGTTCAACATTAAAAACCTGCTCCTGCCTCTCGGTCTCATCATCCTGGCATCTGTCATTCCATTTGCATTGAACAGAAGAGCTGATGAGAAAAAGGATAATATGTCTGAAGAAGACCTCATCATGAAACTTAGGACCAAATACCTCAAAGAGATAAAAGCCAGGAAATTCCAAAGCCCTGCACAGCTTGAGGAGTATATGACTGAATTCGGACTAAATGATGAAGACCAGAAATGGATAATGGAACGGATATTCAAATAAAGATCAAATCCACTGCAAACAGTAATATTACCTAACTAATTTAGTAAACCTAAATTCTAAATCTTAAATGAATTCACGATATACTGTTGATAAGACTGAAATTATAAGCAACAAGAAAAAAATAATAACTAAACCAAGAAATCACTTCTTGGCTTTCTTGCCTTTCTTCTCGGTCTCAAGGACATTTAGGATTGTCTTGACCACTGCATCAGGCGTGACAGACAATGCTTCAATCCCGCAGCCTACCAAGAACTCTGCAAATCCCGGCACTGATGAAGGTGCGTCTCCGCAGAACCCCATGTGCTTCTTCCTCTTCCTTGCGACCTGGATGACCTGAGCTATAAGCTTCTTCACTGCAGGATTCCTCTCATCATAGATGTGAGCGACAAGCTCTGAATCCCTGTCAAGACCCAGTGTCAGTTGTGTAAGGTCGTTGCTCCCTATAGAGAAGCCGTCAAATACATCCAGGAATTCATCTGCCAAGATGACGTTTGCCGGAATCTCGCACATCGCGTATACCTTAAGGCCGTTCTTGCCTTGCTTTAGGCCATTCTCTGCCATGACTTTTATGACACTCTTGCCTTCTTCAACTGTCCTGCAGAAAGGCACCATGACAATGACGTTTGTAAGGCCCATATCATCCCTGACTTTCTTCATGGCTACGCATTCCAGAGCAAATGCCTCTTTGTATTTCTCATCGTAATACCTGGAAGCGCCTCTCCATCCGATCATAGGATTGTCTTCCACCGGCTCAAACTCCTTTCCTCCTATGAGATTTGCATACTCATTGCTCTTGAAGTCTGAAAGCCTCACGACAACAGGTTTTGGATAGAATGCTGCTGCAATCCTTGCTACACCATATGCCAGCTTGTCGACAAAATACTGAGCCTTATCCTTGTACCCAAAGGTCAATTCTGCAATCTCTTCCTTGACTTTCTTGTTTGCTAATTTCTCATAATGCAAGAGTGCCAACGGATGGATCTTGATGTAGGAATTTATGATGAATTCCTCTCTTGCAAGCCCTACTCCGTGATTCGGGAGATATGCAAGCTGGAATGCCTGCTCTGGGTTTCCAATATTCATCATGACATGCGTCTTTGGTGTCGGAAGCTTATCTAGGTCTGTCTTTATGACATCAAATTTCAAAAGACCATCATAGATTATACCTTCGCTGCCTGTCGAACAGTCTGCTGTAATCTTCTGCCCTGTCCTCACATGTGTCGTCGCTGTCATCGACCCGACAATGCATGGGATGCCTAGCTCTCTTGAGACTATAGCTGCGTGGCATGTCCTTCCGCCTTTATCAGTCACAATCGCTGAAGCAATCTTCATGATAGGTTCCCAGTCTGGGTCTGTCATCTCTGTGACCAGAACTTCGCCTCTCCTGAATTTAGTGATGTCCTTGACACTCCTTATGACATGCGCCTCTCCTTGTCCTATCTTCTCTCCTACTGACCTACCGACTGCCAATTTCTTGCCTGTCTCTTTTAGCACGTATTTCTCTAAAGTGTTTGATTTCTTCATGCTATGGACTGTCTCCGGCCTTGCCTGGACTATGTATAGTTTTCCGGACACTCCGTCTTTTGCCCATTCCATATCCATCGGCTTGAAATGACCCGCTTTTTTTGAATAATGG
>JAMPXQ010000048.1 GCA_023701075.1 Candidatus Woesearchaeota archaeon | reverse complement strand
TATAAATATTCTGTAGGCTGCGGCAAAGGGGGATGTGAATTCGAACATGCTGTCCTCAAAGCAAATGTGAACAGACCATGCATCGATGAGACAGATGCATCAAGAAAATTCACCTTGGCCGGAAGGAGCGAGTTCTGTGGGAACATCAAATTGGAAGTCCCATGGTCTGCTTCTGAGATACTTATAGACAATACGCAGCCATACGCCAATTACTCTTTTACAAAGATCATCGACATACCTAATAATTATCTAAATGCACCTTTCCAGGTGATTGTCCATGGGAACAGGAATGCACTCAAAGATGGAAAAGATGAGGATGTGTATGATTGCGATAAGACCTTGACAGTAAATCCTGATTACAAAAATTTCTTCTATTGCCCTGATAAAGATGATTCCAGTATAGGTGGAGACGGAAGGTTTGATTATTATAATTATAACACAAAAGCTTCCTGGTATGATTTCGGAGGCTCTTCTTATCCTGTTTGGGAAGCAGACGGTAAAGGGAATGACTGCATAAGCGATTTAAGCATCGTAGACTGTTCGCCTCATCCAACAGACTGTGTCTTCAAGACTGACAAGATGCCAGCCAGCACCTGTGAAGGAGATGTCTTTGGCGATGTCAACAGCAATATGGTAGGAGGAGCTGATTTCTGCAGGTATGTAGAAAAATTTGCTGATCTTGGTATAACGGCAGGGTGCGGAAACGGAAACTATTGTCCGAATGATGCTACAACAAGAGCCCAGGCTGCTATACTCATATTGAAAGCGAGAGGTCAATCTCCAGCAGGAACTTGTACAGGAAATGCGTTTACTGATGTCAATACAGCTTCTGTAGGTGATCTGACCTGTAGATATATAGAGAAATTCAAATCGTTAGGGATCGCAGCAGGATATGCAGATGGAAGCTTTGGTCCTAACAATCCAATGACAAGAGGCCAGGCTGCAGTACTTATCCTAAAAGCCATCGGCCAGGCTCCTGAGAATGTGTGCACCGGTGCAATCTTCAGTGATGTAAATAGTGGCATGACAGGCGGCGAATTATTCTGCAGATATGTCGAGAAACTAGCCAACATGGGCATTACAGTAGGATATGGCAATGGAAACTATGGGCCAAATGACGCTACGACAAGAGCTCAGGCAGCAGTACTCATAATGAAAGCTATAATCGGTGACATAAGCAAGCCTAAAAATTCTGTATTAGATGCAGACAAAGATGGAGAAGTTGAAATCTGCATCTCAAAGGATGGCATCCAAGGAGGATGGACCGATGGAGATATAGATGAAGCGGTATGCGAACTGATACCTTCTGCAGATTGGTATGACTGCAACCCAGAGACTGAATGCAGCGCAGGGGAAGATGACTATCCAGATGATGGAAAAGGGCTCTGCTGCGGTGACGATCAATCTGAGAAAAATATCCAGACAATAGTAAAAGAAGGCGGAGTCGTCACACAATTTGAGTATTCTGCGTGCTGTGATGCATCAGAAGGATTCGTCTGCGCTACCGAATTCGGTGGCTGCCTCAAATTAGGAGATTCTATCTGCATGCCGGGAGTACCTGCAAAGCAGACCTGCAAGCAATCAGGAAGCACATATTATATGGATATCATATCAGATCTCAGCTGCCAGAACAGCTGCCAGAGATGCGACATCAATGAAGATGGTGAAGTGACTGATATAGATACTACTGCAATCTCAAATTTCCTGGATGATGGACTACCATATGACCAGAATTATGATACAAATAATGATGAATCCAACAATGGCGATGACATCTCGTACTGCAACGCAATCCTGTTCTCCAACTGTGAGAGCTGCGAGGACAAAGTGAACAATGGCGACGATGCATGTGCCGTTGTTGACGGAGATGTTATATTTGGAAACTCTGATGAATTCAATTGTGTCGGTGAAAAAAAACATAATGTCGAGAAGAGAAACCCTGATTATTGCGGGCTTGCATGCAACTATAAATATGATGCACAATCTTGCAACAGCGATATCTGCGGCGGATGCGATTCAAATTCTGACTGCGGATCAATGGAATACTGCAATGTGAACAGCTGTTCATGCGAACCATTGCTATGCAAAGATGAGCTGTGCACCGAGATGGATTGCCTGCTTTGCTCTTCAAAACAATGCGTAGATACATGCACAGATGCTAAAGAAGCAAAAGAATACTTGCACAATCTGAATGCAACAATATATGGTGCTAAATCCACAACCAGCGGAAAGATAGGCGGAGCGATGGAGTTTGATGGTGTAGATGATTACTTACATGTTCCAGCGAGCTATAACCTATCTAATTTCTCAATTGCAGTATGGGTGAAGCCTAATGATGACAGCACTGCTACATATGGGGATGCGATATTTGAGAAAGAATTTGCACTAAAAGGCACGCAATTGACTTGGCATTCAAGCGGAAAATTCATGTTCATGGTCAGCAATGGTACAAAACCAAACCAGATCAGCGGCCAGGCAGGAAAAGCGAAAAACCAATGGTACCTTGTCATAGGAACATATAATGGAACACATGCAAAGCTTTATGTGAACGGTGTAAAAGAAGGAGAACTTGAGACATTGTCTGTTCCAAACAATACTCTTGCAATAAACATGGGTGCTTGGGAGACAAGACCTGCCGGTACTATGAGCAGACCATTCAAAGGTGTCATAGATGAAGTGAAAGTCTATGAAAGGGCTCTAACAACACAGGAAATCTTGCAGCTCTTTGGCAACATGCCTGTGAGGAACGGCATGATAATGTATTATCCGTTTGATGAAGTGTCATCATGCACAAACACATGCTCACAGGGAGACTGCGCGACATGTCCCTATGTCTGCGTGGCCACAGAAGAGATAGAAGTGACAGTTGACAACAAAGACAATGACTGCGATGGCCTGATTGATGAACCTTATTTCAACAAAGGCGGAGTATATGTCTGGGAGAGCAGCTGCAACTATTATGCATGCGTCTATAAAGACACAAAATCCAATGTGAAGATAACAGGCGATCTGACATCATATACAGGCATAATGCTTGAAGGAAAAGATGATTTCAGTTTTGCAAACAAGATACTTGACTTCAAATCATATGAGAACGTGTCAGACATACTGGACTGCGTAAGAGTGAGATCATCAAGCGTCATGACATTTGATGTGAACTACAGCGGATCAAAATCTAAGGACAATGTGTATCTGGGCTATTATGGGAAACATCCAATAAATAATCCGTTCAAATACGCAAGCCCGACATGTTCGCAGAATTGCAATTCACCGAATGAATGCGGAGACAATGTCTTCAATTTGAAATTCAACTGCGGCTATGATGAATGCATCTTTGACTGCGGCGGATACTGGGTTGATGAAGCAGGGCCAGGCCTCAACAATGATTATTGCTCGGCATGCACAGAAAGCACAGAATGCTCGACATACACAAATGAATATTCTTGCTATTACGACCCATGCAAAGGAGCCGGAAGCGCATTCGGCTGCAGATGGGAGAATGACGAATGCGTAGATGCGTTCGAGCAGTGCGCGCCAGGGACAACACTATGCAAGGACGGCAGCTGCAGCCCTAACTGCAAAGACAAAGGAAAGGCAGAATGTGTCCTTAGCTATGTGGATTATGCACAGATAAAGGACATGGCGGGAAACAACAATGGCAAAGTAGTCAATGCAAAACTCATCTCAAAAGGCAAATATGGAGAAGGGTTTGATTTCAACAATGCCAGGATAGAGACGCCTGACAGCAGCGATATCGACATGGATGATGAGTTCACTGTCGTGACATGGATCAAAGCAGATACATGCAGCGAGACAGAAGCAGGGATATATGAGAAAGGCGATTTCGGACTATATATATATGAAGATGACAACAAGTGTTATCTGAGAACTGAAGTCGATGGAGACGATATAGCCGACATCAGGATCGGGGACGAGAAATGGATCCATACTGCATTAGTAGTGAGCGGCGACCATGCAAAGTTCTACATCAATGGGACTTTGAAAGGGGATGAAAGCATAGGCTCTCTTGACAATGCAGGGACACTTTTCATCGGAAGCGACCATAGCAATAATTACTATGATGGAAAGATGGATGAGTTCATGATATATGATGAAGCATTAGATGCAACACAGATCAATAAGATATATGTGAATTCAGAAGTCAGCGGAAAGGCGCTTTGGTATACCTTCAATGCAGACGGGTTCAAGAGCGTCATCCTAGGTCCAGTAGGGCCAGCCAACGGCATATGCGAGATGGGCGAAGGATGCGCATGCGAAGACTGCGAAGGAAAGCAGGATTCCTGTACAGACGGAGCGATATGCGACAGCGAAGAGATCTGCGGTTGCCCAGTAGGAACTACACTCTGCGAGGATATGACTTGCAGCAGTGATTGCGATGACAAGCAGGGATGCAATGGAGCTCCAAATGGAAATTGCCAGCTTTATGAAGGGTGTGCGTGTATAGATTGCAGATTCAAGCAGGACAGCTGTGTCGAAGGTGCAATATGTGCGAATGATCTCTGTACCAAACCCGGTGTGATCATCTGCAAGATTGGCGAATCTTTATGTGCAGACCTGACCTGTGACAAGACATGCGATGGTCATGGCGGAAAGCAGGGATGTGTAGTAGAGAATGGCGTATGCGACAAGTATGAAGGATGTGCATGTGCAGACTGCAATGGTAAACAGGACAGCTGTTCAGACAGTGCAGTATGCGACTACAGCACAAAACTATGCAAGTCTAAAGCACCTGGCGGCGAGGTACCGGAAGAACCTGAAGAAGGAAGCGGATACTGCACCCAGACACAAGGTGGATGGGGAGCAGCATGCAACGGCGGAAATGTAGGTTGCTTAAGAGACAGCAACTGGGCAAAAGCAGTCGGATCAAACCTTGTCGTAGGTGAAGGGTTCAAGATGACCTTCAGTAACTCAAAAGCAGTGGAAGATTACCTGCCAGCAGGGAAGACCGCAGGTGCATTGACCAAGGACCACACCAATCCAATAGAGACAGAATCAGGAATATTGGGCGGCCAGGTGACAGCACTAAAATTAAATGTGCTGTATTCAGAACAAGGAGTAGGTCTGAAGACGACCGGAAAGATAGGGAACCTATATATCGTAAGCGGCAAATATGCCGGCATGAGCGTGAATGAGTTCCTTGAACATGCAGAAAAGGTCTTAGGCGGATATGAACAGGATTCATTTGCAGATATCAATAGTGCAGCAACATCAATCAATGAAAATTTCGACAACTGCAACATAGACAAAGGATATCTCTTGTTCACAAAGCCAAGCTCAGACAAGCTTGATTGCGACATGTCGCTTGAAGTCACAGATACTCTAGAGACCCTGGAGAGGTTTGACATCACTGCGACAATCAAGAACAACAAAGATGAGGATTTCAGCGATGTCGTCGTGACATTGAAAGCACCAGACAAGATGACCTTAAAAGAGAGCCAGAAGAGGATAAGCCTTGCAGGAATGGCGACAGAGACAGTAGTCTTTGAAGGTCTTGTGAATGATTACAGCTACGAGACAGCAGAATTCACCTTGGATGTCGAGCTGCTAGGGAAAGACAAGCTATCAAAGGACTTTGAGATGGAAGTGGAGATCCCAAGATTCACCATCAAGGCAAAACCGAAGTTCGAGTACACACCAAGAAACGGTGAAGTGTGCCTGGATTTCTATTATGTGCTCAATGACGAACACCAGGAACCAAGGGATATAGAGATGGAGATACTAGATCCAAACGCAATACTTTCAAAGACAGTGCTGATAGATTTCGTGTCATATGTGGATTCCAACAGCAACATACTGGTAAAACCAATGACATCAAACCCATACTGCCTGCCAAAAGCAGATTATGAGATCAAAGGATACCTTTATGATGCAAGCACAGGGTTTGTGAGCATGTCTGCAGAAAGCAGCGAAAGAATAGACTTGAGGTGAAAAAATGTTAATATTCGGTGGATTAAACCTTCCGCTTGCGGAAATGTTCTTTTTTTTAGTATTACTTTTCATAGTGTTCCTGGTCATGATCATCATCCAGCTGCAGAGGCTGCAGAAGATGTCAGAGGAAGAGAGAAGGGAGCTTGAAGAGCTGGAGAAAGTCTCTATGGATGAGAAGAGGGATATCCAAGAGATCAAGCAGTTCGAAGAAAGACAGTCTGCCAACCTCTCAAAGTTCGAGCAAGATATCGTAGAACTTGAAGAAGATGCAGATACGCTTTACCTAAAGAAGCTTGCACCTGATCTATACAAGATCCAGAACTATACCTTATGGGCCATGAACAAGGGCATGTCAAATGAGGAGATAAAACAGAACCTGCTCAACAAAGGATGGAAAGATGACAAGCTTGTAGAGATGATAATAAATGACACCTTGAAGTATTCAGGCTATTACAAAGAGAGCGATGGGAAGGTGGAAGTGCCTCATATCAAGATAGAAGAGACGACAAAGGTCATAAAACCTGTCGAGATTGTCACTGTCAATGCTCCAAGGGCAGCAAGGAAGAGCAGCAAAAAAGCAGCTAAAACAGAAAAACCAAAAGCGAAAAAGACAGAGAAGAAAACGACAGGCAAAAAAGCAAAGAAGACTGAATCAAAACTGCCAGAAGACAGTTTTGGTGACATTGAGAAAGAGCTGTCCAAACTTGAGAAGGACATAGGCGGGAAGACAGCAAAATCTGCGAAAGAGAAAGCAGGCAATGAGAAAAAAACTAAGAAGGCTGCAAAGCCAAAGACTGTCTCAACAAAGGCTAAAAAGACAGCCAAGAAAGCTCCCGCTTCAAAAAAGCAGGAGAAGAAGCCTTCAAATGCTAAAAAATCAGACAAACCTAAGCCTGTAAAAGCAAAGGTTACCAAGCAGACATCAAAGAAACCAGCTAAATCTGCAGATAAATCAGGCACAAAACCTGCAAAAAAGGCCGGTGCAAAACAGAAAGGCAAGGATGCTCCCGAAAAACCAGCAGCAAGCAAAGCAGATGAGGGTTCAGTTGTTGTCGAAGCAAAGAAAGGGACTGAAGTGAAAGTCACTTACAAATAATATCTTTTTTTATTCTATCTTTTATCACTACTTTGCGTATATATTGATTCTTGTTTCTATCTGGCAATGAAATATGTTATTACCTTTATTACATGATGCTACTGAGCCAAGGACTAATATTAATTATAAGAAATGCGTTGAACAGGAAATGAGACACTGCATAAAGGATTATGTTCCCTGGTGAACTCCCTATGAAATGATATAGGACTGAACTGATCACTTCAAAGAGCAGAGTCAGTATGAAAAGAGCAGTGACCAAAGGAAGCGCTGCCAATGCTTTTGCAAAAAGGATAGGGATAAACAAAGCAGCGAGCGTTATCAGTGTAGTATGGCTGAACCTATTTGCGATATAATCTGCAGCAATCTTCATGATGAGACCGATGACGATTGCAAGCATTGGGCCATATACAATAGCCAGCATCATCGTAAGGAAGAAGACAAGGTCTATCCCTAGAGAACTCTTGACGAACCTATGGTAAATCTTTGAGATGCTGCCGATTATAATGAACAGCACTATCACCAATGATTTCTTAAGGAACTGGCTGAATGTGACAATGCTGAATAATATCAATAATCCCAATAGTATCTTCCTATTTGCATTTATGCTTTTGAATGCATCATTAAATATCTTCACGAGCTTCATTTTAGTGTGGAAAGTATCATTGCTATAAAAATGAGGAGGCCGCCTATCGCTCTTCCCATTATAAATTGCTCGCCACCTATGGTCCATGCGAAGATAGCGCCAAATACAGGTTCAAGCGAGAATATCAAGGAGACTTGAACTGCAGGCACCATTTTTTGGCCCAATAATTGGATGACAAAAGCTATGAGGGTAGGGAACAATGTCAGAAAAATGACGCTTGGAATCACAGATGAAGATAATTCAAAAGAAGATCCAATAACTAATCCTATAATCAAGCTTCCTATTCCTGTCACGAAAAACTGCTGAAAGCTCAATATATATGGGTCGCAATCCTTGATGAACTTGTCTGCAAACAGTATATGGAGCGCATAGAATATAGCGGTTATAAGAGTCAACATGTCTCCAAAGTTCATGTCTTTCATCCCGCCAGTGAGGAGCCACAGGCCGAAAGTTGCCATTCCAATCTCGACAAGCTTCATCCATGTCGGCAGTTTCTTAAATAGTATGAATGAGCAAATGGGAAGGAACAATACAAATAATCCTGTTATAAAACCTGAATTTGAGGCTGTCGTGTATTTCAGCCCTATTGTCTGAGTCAGATAGAGGAACAATAGTATAGTCCCTAAAAACAGGCCATCTTTCCACCTATGGAGGAGTTTTTTCTTATCCAGGAATAATGCCAGGATAATCGCTGCTGCTGTAAACCTGTATCCTATCAATATGACTGGGTCAATATCCTGTATGGTGTCTTTGACCAAAAAGAATGTCGAGCCCCAGAATGCAGCAGCAAGAACCAAGCCGAAATATGCAAGAAGTTTCTTGTTTTCAAACATCAATAGGCATTAGAAATGTTCTATTTATAATGTTATTGGGCACGCGGCAACTGACTATATCCAGATGTGTCTAATGTGACAATCTTTGCAGCATCTACCCTATGGAGCGTAAATAATGAGTTTGGAAGCGAAGGTTGAGCAGTCACCATGCCCTGATTTTGACTCCTTGACATCAAAAGATCCAAGCCATCCAGTTTACCGTCGTACCTTACTTGCTGAGGCAGAGTCAAATCAGGAAGGCCGCTATTCCCATAAAATGTGAATTTCCCTGGGTTCAATTGAGCGTATAATGCACTTGAAAACATAGGCTTCCATGCAGCGATATCCGGCTGCATATCTCTTTCTCTCTTAGCCTGATAATTAGTCCATGCATTCAAAAGATACGTCGAACCATGTGATTCATATCCCATAAACATTCGTTCTATTTGACTATATTTAAATCTAACTCAAAAAAATGAGCCTTTTTTTATTTCACCTTTTTTTATTCCCTCATCAGCATCCTCATCCATAAACAATAGGTTTTAAAACCTTGAATTGTTTTCCTCTATGGATGGAAAGATACGATCCTAAGATTGTTGAAAAAAAGTGGCAGGAACATTGGGAAAAAGAGAAGACATACCAGTTTGATATGTCTTCAGATAATGATGTCTATTCTATAGACACACCGCCACCAACAGTCAGCGGAAGGATGCATATAGGTCACGCTTTCTCGTTCTCGCAGCAGGATTTCATCGCAAGATACAAGAGGATGAGAGGTTTTAATGTCTTCTATCCGTTCGGGACCGATGACAATGGGCTTGCGACAGAGAAACTTGTGCAGAAGAAGAAGAATATCGTGGCATCCAGGATGGATAGGAATGAGTTCATCAAGGCTTGCCTGGATTTCCTCAAGGAAGAGAGACCGCTTTTCATACAGGACTGGAAGAATGTAGGGATGAGCTGCGATTTCAACATGACCTATTCTTCAATAGATGAGAACTGCAGAAGGATAAGCCAGAGAACTTTCCTTGAGATGGCCAAGAAGAAGCTGGTATATAGGAAGGAAGCACC
>JAMPXQ010000047.1 GCA_023701075.1 Candidatus Woesearchaeota archaeon | reverse complement strand
TGGCAACTTGCCATATTGTGGCAACTTGCCATATTGGACCTGAAAAATCTAAATTAATATTTATATGTGATGGAAATTAACAAAAGATTTCCTAAAGAGCCTGTTTTCCCAAAACTTTTTTAAAGGGTCATCTTTTCATCATCCTTATGAAAAAGAAACGCAAGCAGAACAAGACATTCGTCATTTTGATACTCGTCATCTTTGTCCTTTCTACTGTAGGAAGCGTAGTTGTCTATTACGGAGGAAACTCAAGCGCAATCACAAAGACATACCCTTCAGGCAAATTCAAGTTCGAGCCAAAGACAGACACTTTCGGCAACCAGTATTTTGAAGTGAGCGGAAAAGACAAGTTCACTGCGTATTATCTTCCAGACACGCTTTTTTTGAACATGGACAAGCAGTCAAAGGACACAATAATGAATGCGCCTTATTTCTACCTGTCTTTTGATCCGAACGGAGACTTGAGCATGATTGATTTCCTTAGGTTTGACATCAGGACAAACATTGCAAAGAGCAAGTTCTTCTATGAATCCGTGACGTCACAAAAAGAAGGATATACTGTCCTTCCTGTCGCTGACTGCAGGAATGCAACAGCTACTGTCCCAGTCGTCATATTGAGGAATTCCACGGCAACCAGCGTCTCTTCAGAAGGCAGCTGTGTGACAATAAACTATGCTCAAAATGACATAATCAGGATAAGAGATTCAATAGTGTATCTCACATATGGCATAGATATAAACTAGGTTGATTTCAGATGGCAAAGAAAAAGACAGCACCAAAGAAAAGGACCCAGACTACAGAAAAGCCTGAATCGAAGAATGACAGCAAAGTGCTCATAATATTCATCCTTGCCATCTTAGGAGTCTTTGGGATAATCTGGCTTGTGATGCTGAATGCAAAACCTGCTCCAGAATCTCTCCCGGCTGATACTGTGACTTATAATCAATATGTCTTCTTCAAGGCAGGGAACTATTGGCAGAGCCTTGTTGTCATAAAGAACCAGATGAGCGGCGAGAGCGCAGTATATAACATCTCTTTCCACCACACACCATATGAAGTGATGAACATATCCTCTCCTAAAAATTCAAGGAATGAATCAGTGGCACCAAAGATACTAGTGAACGGCGCAAGAAGAGTGTATCTCACCATGGATCCTCAAGACCCTTCAAGCGTCGCAATCTCTGGTGTTGAGATTGCAAAGATTATAGGAAGGATATATAGGATACCTCTAAAAGCCTCAATAACCAGGGCGAACAACAAGACAGATGCACCCATAATCACCTGTGCAAATGTGACAAGCACATCAAAAGTACTCCTCCTAAGGCTTGGGAATGAGACTGCTATAAAAGAAGAGATGGGCTGCATTGTCGTCGAAGGGACAAACCCGGATGAGCTGCTCAGGGCATCAGAACGGCTTGTCTTTGAACTTCTAAAGATACTATAATTACCTTTTTTTTCTACCTCTTTTTTCTAGTTTATGCAGTCAAGCATATAATGACAAATTTAAGGACAAATTTTCAAATACTTTTTATTTATCCAAACTAAATGATCTTATCTCAGAATATTTAGGGCCTTTATCTGTCAATGTGCTCTGATACAGCTTGAATGAAACTACCTTGAACATCAATGGTTTTATCTTGATATCTGGCAAGACAATATCGGTATTAGGCCTTGCAAGAGTGATATGCGGATGGAAATCAAAATCCTTCCTAAATGAAGGCAATGCATCATCTATCTTCTTTTGAAGAGCCATCAGCTTCTCTTCTTTCTTTAGGCCTATCCAGACAACTTTGATTTCACCTTCAGTTGGAAAAGCGCCTAACGAATCCAACTCCAGTTCAAAACTATCAGATCTTATTTTCTCTAATATCTGAATGGTATTATCAGGATCTGCTTCGCCCAAGAATTTTAATGTCAGATGAAATGAATCTACTGGATGAGGAAACAACGAGCCTAAAGAAAAAAAATAAGAAACCGCTTCCTTTGAAGCGTCAATCGCGACAAACAGTCTCACTGCTCATCTCCGAAATCTTCGGAATCAGACAGCTCCTCGACCTGCTCTTCTTCCTCTGGCATCTCTTCTTCCACTTTCTTGGATTTTTTCTTTGATGCTTTTGGTTTTGGAGCTTCTTTTGCATCATCATCTGCTGGCTTTGCCTCAGCTTTTCCGATGACTTCTGCAAATCCTACTTTCCTTAGGACTTTTGTCACTCTGACCTTGACCTCATCGTTGACCTGGGTATTTGGAATCACCAAAACGAAACCGTTCTTCTTGGCAATGCCGTCGCCCTTGTCTCCAATGGCTTCAATCTTCACGTCTAATTCTTCTCCTTCTTTGACAGGAGGTGTTGGGTTATTTCCGTACATATATTTTTACACCTATCTAATTTATTTTAAGGAAAAGGATACCCCAATAGTATTTAAATATATGGTAGAAGTGTGTCCTTCATCCCATTCATCGCACAGCAGATATCCAGCAGCATGCAAGGCAGAAACATTATTCTTGCAGGATTCTTTCAGAGCCGTAAATACGAAAAACTATTTAAAGAAAATTCGCCTAATCTTTCGGATGGGAAAGAGAGGGCAGATTTCTGTAGAGTACATGATGATAATCGCAGTTTCTCTGATGATAATAATCCCTGCATCTTTATTGTTCAGGAGCTTTGTCTTTGAATCCAGCGATAAGCTGATGAAGAACCGCATCAATGAAGTCTCTAGCCTAATACTCCTCAAAGCAAACAAAGTCCATTATTATGGGCCGCCATCAAAGATGCTCTTCAGTGTCGATATGCCTCCAGGGATAGGGAACATGTATATACTGAATAAGAGCAATGAGCATTATCTGGCGTTCAAGTTCCTAGGCGCCAACGGTGAAGAGGAACTCCTTATAGAATCAGATGTCCCGCTCCTTCCGGAGACAATCATAGAATGCAACTTCGAGTGTCTTGACGGAGCTGAATGCAGATGCTTCTCAGAACATATGTTCTCCAGGGGGACGAAGAATTTCCAGGTGCGATCTTTCAAGAACAATAATGAGTTCTTTGTCCTGTTGGTCGGTGATAAGGCGTGAAGGGCCAAGCCATAAGCATGGATTTCATCATGACTTTTGTCATATATCTCTTTGCACTATCAATATTCTTCTTTGGGATGAAAGACAGTATAGAACAGAAGACTTTTGATGTAGATAGCGAGCTCATAATGGACAAGGTGAGCCAACATTATGTGAAAGGGATAAAGGTAGACAGCCTGATAAAAAAAGAGATGTATAAGGACCTTGGGGCAGATGCCTGCATATATCTAAGCAATGGAAACCAGATATTTGCACAGTTCTCAACATTTGAAAAGACCAACCAAGCATATTTCGGCAATCAGCCATGCGAGAGCGGACCGGTCTTCAATGTCCAGCCGCACTGCCAATCGAAAAATTCCATACTTCTCACAAAACCAGTCATCTATAACCGGCAGATAGTCAACTTAGGTGTATTACTTTGCAAATGAGCCGTATCAATAGCAGAAAAGGATATTTTTTCATAATCGATGCAATCTTTGCAGCAATCATATTATCTATAGGATTCATGATAATATCATCAGGAAGCAAACCAAGGGATGAGACCCCGCTTCCAGTAGTTGCAGACAACCTGCTGGATATAATTTCAAGAACCAAAATTAGCGATCTATGCAACCAATGTGTCTGCACGCAAGCAAAACTCCAGGAGACATGCGCACTCACAAAGAATTATGAACAGACAATCCTTGACCATATGACTGAACTATATGTATTGAACAGACAGGACAAAGCAAGAGAGCTCTTCATAAGCTTCCTGCCTTTGATAAGACAAGACCTATATGGCGTAGAACTAAGGATAAACAATGTCCAGATATATTCTGATACAGGACAAGAGAAGACCAATGCATTGATATCCAGAAAAAAAATATCTTTCGGATACATCGAGACACCGGCCACAGGTGCAGTGACTTATTTTGGGCCATACCTGATAGAGGTTAACCTATGGGAAAAATGAGACTCCTCCAAAACAGTAAAGGTATTGGAAAAATAAGAGTTTTCCCATACCAAGAATGCATACGAAAAATAATACGGGGCATGTCTCCGACCCAAAAAATGAAAAAGATAGGGATTTTTTTCTCTATAACAAGCCTTCTCATCGTCATATTATTCATAGCCATATCCAACATGTTCTCCAATACCACCCTCAAAGAAAATGACCTTGATGTGACAAGGGCGAAAGTTAAAGCGATGAATTCCATAGTGCAGGAGATGGAGAACAATTATTTCGATAAGATAATATATGTAAGCTCGAAGAATGCGCTCATCGGCCTATCAAAATATTATAGGAAAGACAGCTATTTGAACACAGTCCTCAAAAGGCCTTTGATAAACAACCTGCAAAACCTCATACAAAACGGGACCATCATGGAATCCAACGGAAACATGATAGACCTAAAAAAAATAAACTGCATGGGTTCACCATGCATAACTAAAAAGTATGTCATGGCAGACCTCAAGCCTGAGATAGAGACAGTGTTTTCAGACCTCGGGATGAATGTGCATGAATTCAAAGTGAATATAACCGATGTCAGCCAGAAAGATCCCTGGACAATAGAGATAAAGGCTGACGTGAGCTATTTCTTTGAAGACAAGGAGAGGATAATCTCCTGGAAAAGCATTTCTCCTAGGATAGTAGATATCCCTGTGTACGGATTATATGCCTTTGATTATGAGAGCGGAAGCAAGGGGAATTTCGGGGTCATAACAACAGCATGGAAAGAAGATAAAGGGAGCAGGACAGAGCCTTCAATAGTCAATAAGATGAGCACCCATGACCATGGTGCGGGATATCTCGGCAGAGGGATATGTTCCCCAGATTTCAATGTAGGAGGCAAGACCTGTGAGACAGACTAAGGCGCAAGTGTCTTTTGAATTCATCCTGATATTCAGCCTGGTATTCCTATCTTTGAGCGGGTTCATCTATATCATAAACCAGAGGCTTTTTGAATTAAGCAAGAAGCAGGAGGTGCTTGAACTCAAGCAGCTTGCAGACAGCATTGTCAATGAAGTCTCAATCGCAAATTCAATGAACAACAACTATGTCAGGAAATTTGACATCCCTCCCAAAATCTTCGGGAAAAACTATAAGATGAGGATAGATGACTCTGAACTCACCATAACAGTCCTAGAGAACAACAAGACCTATCTGGAATACTTCACTGCGTTCCCAATACCAGTCAAAGGGAGCTTCATACAGAACATTAATTATAATACGACGCAGCACTGCGTCTCGAGGAACTATGACGGGGTGAGGATATCAAGGACACAGGCAAGCATTGACCCAAATGTCACCAAGATCGGACTCAACGGACAGTTCGAAGTCTTTGTCAGCCTGCACTGTGTGAAAGACACAAAGAGTGCAAGGTTCACCTTGAAATACGATCCTGAGAAATTGACATACAAGAGTTCTGAAGCAGTTGTCTTTGACAAACCTCAATACAGATACAAGAACCCTCTTTTCGACAAGATGTTCATACAGTATAATTTCCAGTCAGACATGGTCTATCCAGGAAGGTTCTCTTTCGGTTACCTCGGGAAGAACTGCGTCTCAGGAAGCGGGAATTTCGCCAAGGTTATATTCAAGGTGAATGCGGCAGCAGCAAAAGGCATGACTGAAATCACATTTGATGAAGATGTCGCCGAGAACATCAACATCCTGGACTGTTATACTGATAGGAATACAATAGATGCACTGCCGGATTCAAAAAACAATGCCAGGATCGAAATCATCTAATCTTTGTTTTGGCATCAATCTATGATGCCTTCTCTCTTTGCATCTATCAGCATCATCACTGCATGCTGGTTATTGTCAACCCTTATCTCTCCCAAGCTGTTTGGGAATCCACCTAATTCTAATACATCAGTCGTATTCTGGATCTGGATATCCACAACAATATCTGCGGCATTATTAATAAATCTTGAGTAGCATTCTTGCCGATAGGTATCATTATTGAATTTTGCTAATTTATAAGCCTTAACAACAGATTCAGCATATGCCGCAATCGAGATATCCCTATTCACTATTGGCCCATTGCATGTCCCATCTGCGCTGAATCCTGATACAAGAAAATCGTTCATCTCAAATATGAATTCCCTGACAAAATCATCATTAGTCTGCTGATAATACTCATAGTATCCTTTTGTATACCATGGAACGAAAGTAAACGAAGGGTCCTGGTTCCATCTCAAAGGATAATATCCAAGAGATTTCTTGACTGATTCGATATACTTTTCTTGTTTGTCATAGCTATATAATCTCATCAATGCCAGTATAGATTGGCCAGGGTAATAATCAACTCCTGTCTCCCTTTCAATAAAGAAGAAAGTTCTGTATTCACCTGAATCCTTTTGCATTGAGAGTATGCCCTCTGCAAGATAATCCAGCTCATTTTCTTTATCCTTTATATTTATAGGAATAATATTAAGTATCATGAATGCATTATAACCAAGCTTGGTAGCATCAGGTGTTATGTTCACTAGTAGATAATTTTCGGACTTTGTGAAATATTGGCTGAAATAGGCATAACCTTTGTAGGATAGATTCAGATATCTTTGATCTTTTGTATATCCATAAAGGTCATTTATTGCATAAAGTGCACCCATCTCTCTCAAGGGGTGAGTTGAGGCAGGATGTCCTTTTGTTTTTGTGTCATATATGTAATGCAAAAATTGTTCATCCTGATTTGCTAAAAACCACTCTCCACCTAGCCTTATGGCATTGCCATATTTATCCTGACTAGCTTTAGACATAATTACCGTATCAATCTCTTCTTGTTTATTCTTACAAGAACTCATCAAGACTATGAACATCAAAACTATAACTACCCTAAAACTCAATCGTTTATCTTTCATTCTGCATCCAGCCCTAAACTCAGTTTATTTCTCATCATTAAAAACATATTCTTTTGCAAGAAGCATTGCATGCAGCTGGTGCTGAGTGACATCTATCCTCAAGACCGGGTCATTTTCAGCGTTCATTATCCCACCAACAGCATATTCATCGGTAGGTGGATTTGCTGTGATGAACCAGTTTGCAAGTGGACTTCCAATCTGCCATGACATAAGTTTTTTTAGAGTTTCACTAATTACCAATTTATACTTTTGATACCTCTTATCTTCCATCTTTTTCGCTAACCTATATGCATAAGAGAGGCCTTCAATAGCATATCCCGTGTTTTTCTGTCTACCTAATGTCTTATGAACATCTATCATCCAGTCAGCAAGCAAAAAGATCCTGTCACTATAATCTGCATATCCCCTAATAGTCAACTCATAATAAGACATGATACCCCACTGGAAAAACCCTTTTGTCTTGTCAGAATCTGGATTATTCTCCAAAGCATCTTCAACATATTTATTGTATGTTGCGTCAGCGATACTTATTAGCAATTCTTTTGATACAAGCTCTTGATCATCAATCTTGGAAAGAGCCAGAAGTGATTCACCATCAAAGTAAGGTGATGGATCTCCGTATCCTTCGCCCTCCAGTGAGTATCTGGAATAAAATAGGTTCTCTGTCGTTTTCAGATAGATGAGCTGAGCGATGTATTCCTTTAGGTCATCATGCAGAATCTCTTCATAACCATCATCAGATTCATATGTCTTTAGAAACTCATTGACTGAAAGTATGTACAATGAAAGCATGCCTGTACTTGCTTCTGTCTCATTGCTATAGATAATCCATCTTCGACCCTCTTTTCCATAAGACCTATCCTGAAAATAATCTAGCCCTTTTTTTATCGGTACAACAAGCGTGTCATCCTTCGTATAAGAATATGCAAGTACCAATCCCCAAAGGGCACCTGCCTGCCTCACTCCGTTGTCTTGAACAGAGAACTGGCTTGAGATATAATCATATTCATAATTGAAGTTGCCTTCCTTTTTTTGATTGACTATGAGGTATCTGGTGGCTAGAGATATGGATTCATCCAATCTGATTATATGATTTTTGTCATATGTCTCAATTATCTCTGTCTCAATCATTTCTTTCAATGGTGCACATGACACCAATAATATAAGAACTAATGCTTTCCACATCTAATTTGGATATCTAGAAATGCTATAAATAACTTTGCAATGGGCTTGCTTTTCGTATTGACCTTTAGAAAAGTATTTAAAGCGTGTAATTTCTATTATCTATGTGGGTTTTATGGAAAAAAGATGGTTAATTGTAAGTCTAGTTGTAGTTTCACTATTTGCTGTTGGATGGCTTTTCTTTAATTTTACAAGTACATCTAACCTGTCAAATGCTGATTTGGCAGAAAGAAGCATTAATCTTATTGATAAAATGTCAGCAAATGATGATGGCAAAGGTTACTATGGAGTTATGAATTGTGATGGTACTAAAAAAGGCACAATAGGGATATCAACTAGAATATGGGCACTTTTGGCTAAAGCATCTATCTATGATTTGACTCAGGATGAGAAATTAATCAAAGAGATAAGAGAACTTGAAAATCAAATATATCTTGACATAGAATCTCGAGTAATATATGATGATCCTCATAGGGAACTGGTTACTATGGTTCATCCTTTGTTAAGGGCATTCAATATGCTCAAGGGTAAAAATGTCCTTGCGGATGAATCAAGACTTAAGAAAGATGTAAGAGAAATAGTTTTGAATTATGTGGATTATGATTGGATAAAGGAAATATCCAATCGTACAAAGTACGCATATGTACAAGACACAGCAATGATGTCAGTTGCTTTTTATGATTCTATTCCTTTATTTAAAGAAAATGGAGAAGACCAGTCAAAAATCAATAAAATCCTAACGGTCGGCGAACAAATTGGCAAAAGAGCTTTTGAAATTGCTCAAACAAACAATGGACATAAGTTTGGTGTCCAATGTTGGCTAATTTGGTCAGACTATAATTATGACAAGGCATTAGGGAAAGATACATCTGCCTATGAAGCAACACTTCTTAGTAATAGTTTTCTTGACAAGGTTGAAAATAATGAATTAATGACTGCAAATTCATTACACCCCTGTATGGAAGTGATGTTAGATTTATATCAAGAGAGAAGAAATGAAGCATTGCTCTCTAAATTCAATGAGTACAATTCCCTTTATTTGGATGATACAATACAAACAGATTCAAGCTGTTCAAGGGATACTAAATTTGCTATTAGAAATAAATATGGTGATGGGTCTGGTGATTTTTTCTTATCAGACAATGCCTATCAGATATATTTAATTACAAGACCTGAAGTAAAAATGGTGGTGCCAAAATGAAATATTCTAACTTATTTTTATATTTCGTGTTACTAGTTACGTTCATATCTATCCTTCCAGAATCGTTAGCCGGTGGTTATGGGCCATGTACTCCTTCATCGTGTCCCTCTAGCTGTAGTCCTTGCTGTTGCAGTAATTGTCCAGGTGGGGGAAAAGGAGATGATGATGATGATGGACCGCCGCCATGCGTACCGGATTGCTCTGGCAAAGAATGCGGCGGTGATGGTTGCGGTGGATCATGCGGCACATGCACCCAATATAAATATTCTGTAGGCTGCGGCAAAGGGGGATGTGAATTCGAAC
>JAMPXQ010000046.1 GCA_023701075.1 Candidatus Woesearchaeota archaeon | reverse complement strand
ATATCCCCTGATCTCTTGAGTTTCTCGATAGTCTCGACGACCTTGTCTTCGCTTATCCCTTTGGAGCTGGCTTCGACTAGGACTTCTTCGATGCTTATAGTCTTCCCGCTCTTCACTTCAAGCTCATTGATCATCTCCTTTATCATCACTATGTTGTTTCTTTCTGATGCTGTGACGCCGGAGGAGATTCTGTCGATATCAAACTTCCCGGTTTCCGGGTCCATGCCAATCTGGGATAAGCAATGATGGACAAGCCCGATGGCTCTGAGTGCATCATCTTTTGTGACTTTATTTGATAGCCTTACTTTTGCAGATGCTTCAGAGAGTCTTATTAATGCCTCTAATTGTCTCGCTGTAATTGGGATGGCTTTGAGCCCTCCATCGTCGCTCCCTGAAGCTCTCATCTTTACATAATAATTTTTTATCTCTGTCACTGCTTCATCAGAGAGCACTGGTTTGATTTTCTGTCTTGCGTATGCAAAATATTTCCTGAGCATGTCATTCTCAAAATCAGTTTTTAATTCTATCTTGTCTTTGTGCAGTCCCAATATGAACGAGGCAAGTTTCTCATCTTTTTCCTCGCTTGGCATGTCTTTTATCGGGAATATCAGATCAAACCTATTGATGAGTGTGCTAGGAAGATCTATCTGTTTTGCCAGTATTTCATATGGGTCGAACCTTCCGAATTTTGGGTTAGCTGCTGCAAGGACAGTTGTCTCGCTCCTGAGGGTTGCCTGGATGTTTGCTTTTGTTATAGTGACTGTCTGCTGCTCAAGCGCCTCATGCATTGCGCTCCTGTCTTCCTTCCCCATCTTATCTAGTTCGTCTATGCAGCATATTCCCCTGTTTGCCAGCACCAATGCTCCAGCTTCAAGCGCATATCCTTTGATGAATTCATCTTTGACTACTGTAGCTGTAAGTCCTGCTCCGCTGGCTCCCTTTCCAGATACATATCTTGCTTTTGGAGCGATCTCAGATACTCTCTTTAGCATCTGCGACTTCCCTGCTCCCGGGTCTCCTATGAGTAAGACGTGGATATCCCCTCTTGTGGCGCTTCCTTTCTTCTTCTTTTTCCTGACTCCGCCAAATGACTGGAGTATCAAAGCTTCCTTGATTTTTTCATGTCCATAGATTGTCGGAGCTAGTGACCTTACTAGTTTTTCATATATTTCTGGGTCTGCAGCTAATGCCTTTATCTCATTCTCTTCTTCTTCGCTTATATTGAGTTCCATGAAATCTTCCTGTATCTGCTCGAGATAATTCACCTCTATCATCAGGTCGAACCGGACAAGTTTTCCCCCGTCTTTTGCAGGGATTGATACTTCCTTAAGTATGCCGTTCACGATGATTTTTGTACCTGGGTTTGTTTTCTTATCAGAAAGAGGTGAGACTAGGTCTGTCTTTAGGAAAAGATCGATTCTTTTTGGCTGCTCTCCTCCATCAAGATCTTCCGGTGCCTCTTCAAGCACTATCTTTTGTGCATCTACCAGTTCTTTGCTGACCAGCCGAAATTTCCCTTTTCTTCCGCAGCCGCATCTGCTCGGCTCTTTGAATTTCTGGTCTAGCTGTAGGACAGTTATGACATTTCCGCAGCTGGGGCATTCAAACCTTGCGCTTGTCACCTGCGGCCTTACATCTGATTTCTGCCTGACGAGTCCCTTTGTAAAAAGTAGCTTGTTGATGTGCTTGCTCCTCACATCTTTTATCATTATCTGCAGGCTGTCAGGCAGGTTCTTTATCCTTATATGGAAATTCTCTGCATCATATTTCTCAAGCGCAAGTTCCCCTGCTTTGAGGACTTCTTCCGGGGTCTCCAACAGCTCTTCAGAAAGAATTGGGTCAAAAGAAGAAAGAAGATTGAAATCAACGACTAAGAAACGCTCTTTTTTCCTGGCTTTTTCAGCTATCTCGACTTGATAGTTCTTCTCCAGGAAATCCTGGAACCTCTTGATTATCTCAGTTGGTTCAAGGGGCATCTTAATTTACTTTCTTCAGGTTGACAATCAGCATGTCTAGTGCCTTATGCACTTCTGCCTCGCTCTTTGTACCGGTGCAGACGATCTTTCCGTTGCTGAACAGCAGGAATGTCGCTTTGGCTTCGTCAAGTTTGTAGACAAGGCCTGGGAACTGTTCTGGTTCATATTCTGTATTGTCCAGCTTCATTGCAAGCACATTCAGGTTTAGGTCCATGCCTATGCTTCCTGATGCGACAATATTCTGTACAGAGATCTTCGGTTTTATCTTGATGTCTATATTTATTTTTTTGAGGGCCTTGATTATCTTATCTATGCTCTCTTCTACTTTCTCCATGCTTCTTGCACCAGTGCAGACGACTTTTCCTGAACTGAATATCAGTGCAGATGTCTTTGGATCTTTTATCCTGATGACAAGACCAGGGAACTGTTCTGGATTGTATTCTGTGTTGCTGAGAGTAGCAGCCATCTTTTCAAGTGGGATGTCATGCTCAAGGCTTGTTGAGACGACAATGTTGACGACTTCTATTGTTCTTTCTCCCTTTGCAGTCCCTGTAGACTTAGAAGTTCCTGTAGTTTTAGCAGTTCCGATATTTTTTTCACCCATAATAAACACTCCCCCTCAATTATTTTATTTATAAAGAAACACGTAATCATTTATAAATACATTGGTTTATAAAGTTTAAAAAGAGATAATTGAAAAAACAGATTGGACTTTTTCTCATCTCATGGTTTGATTATGTTTGATAGTGCTTTCAGCCGCATGATAAAGCGCCATTTTCCAATCGGTTTGGTTCCCTCTGATTCTGGTTGATTCTATATGATAAGGCCATTTGCACTCTGAAGCGATGGTTTTATTTAGCCCAAAAAGCACATACCCTAGTTCAAGTGGAGTCACGTCATTCAAAAGGTATCTCTGGTTATGATGCATCACACCCATAGTATGAGCTTTTATCGGCCTATTGGCCTCAGCTTCTATGCCATATTTTTGTATTAGTTCCCCGACGACATCGAGTACGCCATCTCTCAATTGGATAAAATCCCATGTCTTATGAAGCCTAGGTTCTCCATTATATATATCAAGCATCGTGAGTAAGAAAGGGCCGAAATCTGGATAGAACAATGGGACTTTATTCCAATATCTCGACATTGCACCAATAGGAGAATCAGTTACAGTTGACCTTATGTTAAGTCCTCGGCTTAAATCAACTACATTCATTAAGGCGTCTATTCTCTTTTCCCCTTCCTGTGGTGTTTCAAGCAGGCATAGCTCATCTAATACCTTATCGCTCTCAAGCAATGTTCCAGCAGGATATCTCTCTAAAATTACCCTAGTGTTCCAGCCATACATTTTTCTTAAAGTTGTTTTGGTTGCTTTTGCTATCTCACTATCTGGTGCCAGATCTAATTTTGAGACTTTCAATTTTTCAAGGACTGTTGTTGTTAATATTCCCATAAGACCACCTATAGGCATAAGAAAAAAAGTAGATATAAAAACCCGATTATTTAATTGTTCACTTCGTGAATCTCCAGATTTCATTGACCATGTCAAACGAAGTATATCCGTATCCTTTCCATTTCAGCATGTATTCTCCAAGCCTGCCGTTCAGGTACGCGCAGTGGGCTGCGGATCCTGCTAGGTCTCCTGTCTGGGCAAGGTATCCTGCACAGAGTCCTGCAAGTATATCTCCTGTCCCTCCTTTTGTCATGGAATTGTTGCCTGTCCTGCTCTGCTGCACTTTAGTCTTTGTGATTACATAATCTGTTTGCCCTTTGAGCAGTATTACATTATCTCCTATTTTCTGTTGCATCTCTTTGATGTTCTGGTCTATGTTCAGGTCATATGGTTTTTTTATGCTGTTGGAATATAATATCTCAAATTCTTTCCTGTGTGGTGTCAGGATGCTTTTTGATGCGACCTCGATGCTGATGACCTTGAGTGCATCTGCATCTATCACAAACGGTTTTTTTATCTCTCTGATAAGTTTTAGCACAAAATCTTTTTTTAGCCCTAGTCCTGGCCCTAGAAGCACGACATCATGCGTTTCAGAAAGGGATATGATTTCTTTTGCATGGACAAGATTCAATTCATCTCCTAGGAATTTTTTAGTTATCAGGTCTGGTGAATATCCATTTATTGCCCATGCCACTTTTTCAGGGGCGCATACTGTCACGATATCGACTCCGGTCCTGAGTGCGGCCATTGCGCTGAATGCTGGAGCGCCGATGTAATCTTTGCTTCCCCCGACGACCAGGACCTTGCCGTTCTGGCCTTTGATTTCTTTACGTTTTATCTTCATTCTTACTTATGTCTTCTTTGGCCTTTTTTAACTTTTCTCTATATTGCTTTCTCATGGCTTTTTGCTCTTCGCTCAGCCTCTGCTTCCCAGCTTTCTTTCCATTTAGGAAGAATAGTTTTCTTTTCGAGTATTGCACAGGATTCTTTATCCTTGCACATACTGCATCAGGAGAGCATACCCTAAGGTCTGCATAATAGGATCTGCAGTTTGGAGGCAGTATCTTGTCTTTCTTTTGTTTATGATATCTCAGGTGTGACTCTACATATCCATCTTTTAGTGGCTCCTTGTTTTTTGCATTCCATTTGAGCAGCAGATCTTCCATCTGGTCGTGGTTCCAGTTGGCGGATTTCAGGAAATTTGTTAGGACAAACAGTGATCTTTTCTTGCCGTCTTCAAGCCCTTCTAGCATTTTTAGGACGCACGGCGGAAATAGTTCAATAGGTATGGATTCTGTGAATTCTTCGAAATTTCGCTTCTCTTTCCTCTCTTCCTTGATCATGATTGTCTGCTTCCCGAAATCGAATGCATTCACCATGAGTATGGCTGCTTCGCCTTCAGTGCAAGTTTCTGTGTCCAGGAATTTGAAATCGAAATTCACTTTCTCAGATGTAGCAGATTCTTTCTCAAAATTTAGTACCTCATCTGGATTGATAGGCAGTGATATTAGTCCTGATTTTTCATTCATGCTGTATGCCGACCTGTAAAGGTGCCTTGATGCGATGAGTACTGTATCCACTTCGACAAGCGAAGATATGTTTGCAATATCCATTGCTTGCACACTCCCGCACGTGCATCTGTATTCTTCTATGTGCTTGCCCATCAGCCTTCCGCATTTTTGGCAGATGGCGCTGTCATGTCTCAAGTCACAGTTCGTGCATATGAATACTGTTTTCTCGTTTCCCCATTTTCTCTTGCATTTTATGCATTGTTTCAGGAAAAGGTCAGACTTCTCCCTTTTGGTATTTTCTAGGACGGTCATGAGATCCATAGGTCTTCCGTCAAAGAATATCTTGTCATCTTCTATCTTTACAAAATTGTCAGATATGTAATTCATGAGATATAGTGCTATCTTCTTAGGGCCTTCCGGAAACCAGTCTTTTGTCTTGATATTGTTTATCTCCTTTGGGAACGCCTCGAATGGCACGCCTATATGGAACCCTTTGTTCCCGGAGAATTTGCAGCTCACGCTCTTTATTCCATGGCTCTTCAATGATTTGATGAAAAGATGTGTTATGGTTTTAGATAATGGCCAGTATGGGCAGTCTATATCAAGGACAAGATCCCATCCGATCCGGAGATTGTCTTGGTCTGTTCTTTTCATCTCGGTCGTAAGTTCAAGCGGATTTTCCCATCTCTCTTCAGAGACATGGAAGCTGGTGGCGCTTCGTTTGACTGCATCTAGGACTTCTGTAGGATACATAAGTATGTCTGGCCTTTTCCCATATCCTCCGGTCCCATACCTTATGCCGACTTCCCTGTTTTTTGCATTTGATATTATCGCTTCGCCTACATCCTTTCGTTTATAGTACAGCAGCCTTTTGCTTATATCAAACATAAGGATAGAAAAGATAGATTTCTTTAAATTAGTTTAGTTCCGATTATAGATGTGTGCTTTTATTTCAAATAACGGCTCTGATAACATTTATAAGTAAGCTTTTCATATAGGTATTGTTAGGGGGTGTTTGCATGTCATTTGTGAAAAAAGCATACGATATAGCGAGGAAGAAAGTCTTTTTCTGCGATGTGAAGGATTATCTGCCTAAGGTTGCAGAGAAGATGCATCTAAATAACATAGGTTCTATCCTTGTCAGGGAAAAGGATGATGTGGTCGGGATAATAACAGTCAATGATATGCTAAGGCAGATATCAAAGAAAAGCGACCTCCCTATGATGATGGCTGGCCAGATAATGTCTTCTCCTGTAGTGATGGTTGATAAGGATCTGGAGATTGAAGAGCTTGTGAAAGCATTCAATGATAACAAGGTCTCAAGGATGGTATTGATAGATAAGAAAGAGAAAGTTGTAGGTGTCGTAAGGGACATTGCAGTATACAAGTATCTGACATTCTATAAGATGGACGAGCATGTAAGGGACATGTTCGCAAGGGATCACCTGCATAGGCTTTATTGAGAATTATATTTTATTATTCCTATTGCTATTAACGTGATGCAGATGATTATCAAGAAAGGGATTATGCTTTTTTGTTTGGAATTTGAATCATAGACGACTTCGCCTGTCAATTCATTTCCTATGGACTTATTTTTAGGTTCTATGTTTTCTGTCTGCTGTTCTTCAAAGGCTTCATTTGATTCAAAGGTAGCTTCTTCTGTTTCAATTTCAGTTGGATGATTTGAGCCACCATATGACAGGTCTTCAGTGAATTCATGCGGTGTCTTTCTGTCTTCTCTAAGTATCCTTATCTTTAGTTTTGGGCTTGTGCTAGTCTTGTCTAGGACCTTTGTCTTTAGTTCGATGCTTTTGGATTGCCCCGGATTCAATGTCAATTCTTTTTTGTTGGCTTCCCGCTCTCCAGATAGGCTCCTGCTGCCATCGTAGATATAGCTCCATATGCTGTAGTTGTGTGATGAAGCATCGGTATTTGATATCCTGACAATAGAATTATGTTCATCTATTAGTTCTTTGGTGAATGAGATTAGCTCATATTCCTTTTTTGCTGCTGTCCCGACGCGTTCATATCCAAAGCTGCTTCCGGAGCCGCTAGAGCTGCTGGTGCTTTTTGTTTTTTTGTTGCATGGTTCTTCTTTGATTTTTATTGTTTTTGCGACTGCATTGTCAAGTCCCTCTGCAACCAGTTCAAATGTCCCTCCTTCGCCGCATTCCTTCATCCTGATAGGGACGGAGATGGAAAACTCTTGCTCCTTGCTATAGACATTCAAGCTGGTGGTCTCGCTTGCACCATTCACTGTAATCTTTACCGCAGATTTTCTTGTGTCTCCTTTTCTTATGCTTAGTTCCGCTTCAAAAGTTTCGCCGTAGCTGGCTTCCTCGGGAGATTTCACGATTTTGAGGAAGGTCTCTGTACTCTTGTTCCCTTTCACTACGATGAGGTTTTCAGTCTTTGTATCTTTATTGGAATTGTTGCATTGTGCGTGCAGTTCAGAGAATATGATGATGGCTTTCTCATCTTCTTCAAATGTGGGTGTGAAGCTTTTCTGGTTATTGTTTGTGGTTGTGGCCTTCTCCTTTATGACCTCTCCAAATAAATCCTCTGCATGGTACTCTATGCTATAAGGATATGTCTCTCTTAGATTATGTGTTATCTTTATCTGCTCCCCTTTTAGATATATTGATTTGTCAGTAGAGGTTTCAAGAGAGACATTGCATCTTTCGCTGAAAGAATCTTCGACCATCAGATTGAAGCATGTCTCTGTTGTTATGTTTCCGCATATAGTATAATTCCCAGGATAGGTGAACATATAGCTTCCTGTTGCCGTGGTATAAGACTTGAATGAGATGTTTTTTTTGGATTCATGCATCTTGGTAGTGATGTTATGGATAGTGAGCGTGAAGATTGCATTTGTCTCCTGTCCGCTATCATGATATGCCATGTTCTGGACTTTGAAGAAATTCTGTTCTTGATTTGTTGTTGTTTTTTCAAATAGCGGTATGATGGCTAGTATGGATGTTGTTTCTCTTGGCACTGTCTCATTTGGTTTATTTTGCTGCTGGTTAAGGTTTCTAATACCTGGTGATGGATCTGATATTTCCCATCTGTCTGTAAATGAATAGGATTTTCCTTTGGGTAGGGTCAGGTTATATGAGAAGTTGATGAGGGCTATGTTGTCTTTCTTGAAGATTAGCCTATCTTCATTGTTTCCTAGACTGTTCCCGATGGAATTATCATCTACGCAGAAATGGACTGCACTTGTATTCATTGACGTATCTTGGTCAAGTATCAAGAATGTTGTGTTCTTGGATACATGATAGTCACAAGGATCATCATTGCAGCATATTATTTGGTCAGTGTTCAGGTTGTCTGTGATTTCCAGCCCGGTGATATTAATGTCCTCCTTGGAGTATAGTTCAATCCATTCATTGCCATCTTCCGGATAGGGCATGATTTCACTGAGCTGCAAGGCGCAAGAGAAGGGTATTAGCAGGAGGAAGATATAGAATATTAGCTTCATATTTTATTCACAGAAATGTTAATTTATATTTCTTTCGATTTTTATCAAAATCTATAGTCCATGAAGATTTTATTAGCGACGAAAAAAATCAAACAAAAAAATTTATATAGTGCACAGATGTATTTTACCATATGGATTCATTTGAAACAGATACGTCTCAGTCTGTGCCTGATTCTCTGCCAGATTTCGCTTCAAAGCAGATGGTGGCGCCGGAGATTCCATATTTTGAGACTGAGCCTGAACTAGAGCCTCTTCCGATATTGGAGATGGAAAAGCCCCAGAAGCACCTTGTAGCTGGGCCGATTTTTGTGAGGACAGATAAATATAGCCAGATACTTTCAAATTTAGATAATATGGCCGCAAAAGTATTGGAATCCCCAGAGACGATTTATATGCTAAAGAACCTGAAGAAGAATGCGGATATAGAGCATTCTAATTACATCAAGCTGTTGGAAGACATCCAGAGGAAATTGATATATATAGATAACGTGCTGTTTGAATCGATGAGGGAATAGAGATGAAAAAGGATCTTAATGTTTTTGTCAAGATGCAGGAGTATAATGATATTTTGGACATCATTGCTCTTACAAATAAGAAAGTGAAGGATGCAAGGACAGTCCTTGAGAAGATATATGATCTTAAGAATCAGGAAGACGCGGAATTGAACGCATGGAAATCCTCTCTTGATGA
The DNA here is from genome assembly GCA_023701075.1 of Candidatus Woesearchaeota archaeon. Classification (GTDB taxonomy): domain Archaea; phylum Nanobdellota; class Nanobdellia; order Woesearchaeales; family GW2011-AR15; genus GW2011-AR15. The sequence goes on along the minus strand of JAMPXQ010000046.1, from coordinate 543 downwards.
AGTGGAGAGGAAATTGAAATTTATAGATAGGGCGCTGATAGAACCGGAATACTGAAGATGAAAGAAGGTTTTTTTGTCGGGATATATGAACCTATTGATGTAAGGCGTAATATATTGGAATCTTCAAAAGAGATAGTGAAATCTATGCAGGCACAGGAGAGGCTGCTCGAGATAAGAAGAGAGAAGCTTGTGCAGTATGACAAGATCCGTTCAGTCATGGATGAGCTTTCGATGCTCCTTGCAAAGCTCAAGCAGAAGCTGCCGGAGTCCCATCTGAGGAAAGCCACTGGCGAGATGCCTATAAAGACGCTCACTGATCCTAGGTCCGGCGAGATGAGGAAACTAGAGCAGGAATTTAGGAAGATTGAGCAGGAGTTCTCTAATCTGTCATAAACTATAAATATCAATCAAAGTTATTCTGTATTATGAAGGTTTTTATTGTCATTGCTGCCTATAACGAGCAAAAAAAAATAGGTTCTGTCCTAAGGCAGCTTAAGGAGTATGACGTTGTTGTGGTTGATGATGGTTCAAAGGACCAGACCT
>JAMPXQ010000045.1 GCA_023701075.1 Candidatus Woesearchaeota archaeon | reverse complement strand
CTGATCCATAGTCCCTAAGACGCATCCCATAGGTATATTCAACATCATCTATTTTTTTTGAAGAGATCATCTGTTCATAATAATCTTTCAGCTCTTCTTCTGAGAAATCAAAGAAATCAGCCATCTTCGGAACGTTTGGATCTTCATCATATATCACAGAAACAAGGTTTAGGATCTCTTTTTGACTGTCATGATAAGACGAAGGTCTTTCAATCCCAAACCGCAATATCTTTTTTAGTATCTTTAGCCAGGCACCTGAGATATATCTGTCTTTAACCACAAACCCAGTATGGTCAGAAGGGAATGTCTGTATCTTCCCTATCTCATGGATTGGGAATTCTTCTGGCAGACCATATGGTCCAGAGTTCTTTTTATCTAATTCATCTACATATTCTTTAACTTCTTCAAAATCTTTTTTGCGCAGGTCATGCACCGTGACTTTCTCCCGCAGAAGCTCTATCTTCTCAATAGGGATCTCTTCTTCTAACATCACATTTGAATCGATTATAGCATGTCTGTATATCCCTTTATGGAACATATTCAGTAGCGCCTCTCCTGACTTGCTTAAGTCACTGCCTGTGACTATGATGTGCCTTATCTTCTTGTCATAGAGGCAATTACGGACAAGATTTGATATCCCTACTCTCCCTGAATAGAGCTGGCCTATGTATCTGAATTTTTTCAAGTGTTTTTTCACTATGTCTTTCTTTGTCCAAAGAGTAATCACTGCAACTTCACTATCTTCATCATTGAAGTCGACAGATTCTGAATAGTACTTCAGGTTGGACATAGGAACTATTAGTAAAATCCAGTTTAAATAGGTGCTGACACATTTTAGCCTACCTATATTATTTAACTTATTTAATCTTTATTTGTTATTTTATTAACTTTAAGTTAATATATTAATATCATATCCCATACCTATGGACCTATTCAAGAGAGAAGATGTATTAATCAAGCTCCATGAAGCAAGGGATGCTATATCCGGAAGAGTAGAACCTCTGTTTTTTGTTTTCAGGGATTCTGTGACACCGGTCTATAACGGCACTAATGCAAGGTCTGCATATTTCAACCCGTTCAATGTTCTTAGAGATTATGCATCAGACCGAGGCGGAGAGGAATATTTTTTTGGGCTGATTGCATCAGTCCATTTCCAGCCTGACAATGTCTTGGAGCCGTCAATAGAGGACCTTGATATCTACCAGACTTTCTTTAGGCTCTATCAAGGACATAGCCAGCCGCTCCATGTCATAGGAAGCGACGGGCTCAATTATCTCTGCATAACGCAGACGAAAAAACTGGCTGATACGTCCAGGCTTCCGGATCTTGTAGAAAAGGTCCTGTGGCTTGATGTCCTGACAGATTATACTGACAATCAAGGCTTCATTGATCATTGCCTGGCAATCGAAGAAGAAGGCCAGAGCTTTTTTGATCAGGTAGGGAACTATGCAAGAAAAAATAGACTAGATATGAGCAGGCTGCTTAGGCAATGGAGAACTGATTTCACTGTGTTCCCGCAGTATCCTGCATCTGTCTCAAAAGCAGTGAACCTTCTTGGTCCTTATGAGAGCCAGATATATGTATCAGGACAATAGGCTGATTTGCTATTAGATCAGCCAAAATTCTTTTTTACAAATCTCTCAAGCCCATCATATCCATCATTCAATGCTTGTTCGCTTGCAGCAAAGACAACCCTGAAATGGTGCGTATCCTTTTTCTGTCCAAAGCCTTCTCCGAAAACAAAGAGCGGGCCTTCTTCCCTTAGTAGGTCCATCGTGAACTTCTTGTCTGATTCAATCTTCAGATCAATCCTAGGGAATGCATAGAATGCACCCCTTGGTTTCACGCAGGATATGCCATCAATCTCATTTAGCCTCTTATAGGTTATATCTCTTCTCCTCTTAAGTTTCCCAACCATCTCGGTTATATGATCCTGAGGGCCTTCAAGAGCAGGTTTCACAGCATACTGCATCGGCTGGTTTATGCTCAGCCTTGCCCTTGCAAGCTGTTTTACTGCTTCTGAATACTTCTCCATGCCGCTACCTGAAAAATAGAGCCAGCCTACTCTCCAACCAGGGCATAGATAATTCTTAGATAGTGTATTGAATGTGACAACAGGCACATCCTTTGCTAATGTCCCTACAGGATGGAACTTGAAATCATCATCAAATATTATCTTATCATATGTCTCATCTGAGAATACCGGAAGGCCATGTTCTCCTGCCAGGTCAATGACTTTCTTCAGAGTGCCTTTTGTATATAGTGCGCCTGTAGGATTGTTAGGATTAATCAGTGTTATCGCCTTTGTCTTTTTATCTATCTTCTTTCTCATGTCATCGATATCCGGCTGCCAATCATTTTCCTCATCTAGATAGTACTCATTCTGCTTTCCATGGAGATATTCGATGACTGCATTATACAGAGGATAGCCCGGCTTTGGAGTCAGTATGCTGTCTCCAGGGTTCATTATCGCGCCTATGGCCATAGAGATGCCTTCGCTCCCGCCCGATGTCATCACTACATCATTCTCTGTTATATCAGTCCCGTTCCTTACTGCTTCCTTAAAGACTGACTGCCTTGCTTCCAAAAGACCCATAGAATCTGCATAGCTTGATTCATGGATATTCTTCGCGACTGCATCGATCATGTGCTTTGGAGTCCTAAAATCGTACTTCAGAGGATCGCCGATATTGAGATAGGTTATCTTTTTCCCAAGCTTCTCAAGCTTTTGCGCCTCTACTACAACGTCTCTTATGGCATAAGTAATATTCTCTGTCCTTTCAGAAGGGATTATCATGATATCACCTTACTCCTCTAAATTTAGAAAAGTATATAAAGTTAATTAGCAAAAAATTAATCAATGGCAAAAAGCAAGGCAAATAAGCAAAGTTCCCATGACAAGAAAAAAGTGATGTGGCATGGCATTGGCCTGCATCTGGTCGCTTATGTGCTCATCTCATTATTATTGCTGCTTTTTGGCGTAGCGCCATCATTTGTCTTCATCGTCCTGATGGTATTGATATGGGGGCTCTTTGTCATGAGCTATGCCTATTATTATCATAAATAATTCTAAGTAAAAAACTAAACTATCATAATAGGCGAGACATTCCAGTAAACAGGACAATATTTCTCATCAGACATGATTCTCTTTTTTCAGGTAGCTTATCAGTCCTGAACAGAAAGCGAATGCTGTCATCACTGTGAATATGACGCTTGAGAAATATCCGTATATCAGCCTTCCGGTGAGCAGGTTGTAGCTAAGGAGCATCATGATGCCTATAGCATAGCTTGAATTATTCGAGAGAGTCCTCATGACATTCTCCTTGAGGCCTTTATGGTGCATCACAGATTCAACTGCCAGGAAACGGAACATCATCATGAGGAAGAATAGCCCTAATGATAACAGATTTATCTTGAAGAAATGTCCCATGTACCCTACCAGGAGGCACATCCCGCTATTTATGATCTCAGGGAACAGATTGAGAGAATGCTTCCTGAATACATTTGATAGCATTAGCCCAAAGATGAATACCGAGACAAAGCCGTTCCCTCCAAGCGCAAGCGCTGAGAAATATGCTACCACTGCACCGACGAACGAGAGCTTTTCGAGATGTTTCCTTGCAAGATATGCAAAAAGCAGCCCAAGCAAGAGTCCGCATCCGATGCTTATGATCACAGTCAATCCATAGGGAATGATGTAATCACCAATCTTAAGGAATAAGCTTACATCAAATTTGAATATGTCTATTAGGATGATTGCAAAGATTGAAGGGACAACACCTACAGAATGGCCATTATAGAACGATGATATCATGAGTGCCAGCAGAATCGCAAAATAGATATTCTCTAGCGCAGTGAAATATATTATCACGCTGAAAAACATCAGGTTCAGCACAAGGTTGAATATCATTATCTTCCAGGATGACTCCATATGATGATCTTTTTTATGGACAGAAAGGTGCGATGTCGCATAGAATATAAGGAATATGAATAGGACCAGGCCGATATTCACTATTATGATTGTCGGGACTGCGATGAACTGAAGGCCTATCCCCATGAGCATGAACACAAACGGATGGTTCTTCTTCCATAGCAGCACCAATGAAAGGACAAGTATTATCAAAGAAATGAATACATTCTGGGCAATCATGGCTATGGTTTACGCGGCAGGGTTTAAATAATTTGCTTTGCAGGCAAAGATGTTTCAATAAAATATTTAAACATCATCAGCCTGATAGGCCATATGAGACTCATATATATAACAACAAGGAATTCAGGCGAAGCAAAGAAGATATCATCACATCTTCTTACGAAGAAGATAGTCGCATGCGTCAACATATTCCCTATCGAGAGCATGTATTGGCTTAACGCAGAGATACAGGAAGATATAGAATTCGTCATCATCGCAAAGACAGCTGATGACAAGTTTGATGAAGTGGAAGCAGAAGTGCTCAAGCTCCATACATATCAGATCCCTGCAATATTCTCATGGAAGATCGATAAGGTGTCAAAGAAATACGGAGAATGGATAAAAAAAGAAATAAAAAAATAGGCTATCTGAAAAGAATCATTTCTTCTTCTTTGCTGCTGTCTTCTTGACTGCTTTCTTGACTACCTTCTTTGCTGCTGTCTTCTTGACCACTTTCTTAACTGCTTTCTTTGCTGCCATTTTTTAGTACCTCCTGTTTTTTTAAGATTTTAATTATATCTATCATTGATATAATCATATAAAAATTTTTTGTTTCAGAAAAATGGAAAAATTGCAATATGTTTCTATCCTTTTTTGTATGCAATCATGCCTATTGATCCGTCATCTCTTCTTTGATAAGATTCTTAGTTTTCTTCCGATGCTCTTCACATCAGTCTTTGTAAGCTTCCTCTTCTTCGCTAATTTATCGACGAGCTTCAATGCATCGAGACGACTGAGTATCGCAGTCCTTGCAACCTCGCTCCATCTTATCTCGCTGAACTTCCTCATCTCTTCATACATATCATCAGGTATGGAAAGCGTCATGTTTGCCATGATACATTATATGTGATTACACATATATATGTGTTTTGGTTTTTCTTACAGAACCATTCAAGCGATACTGATCCTAATGATCAGAAATTGCATGGCTCTTTGCATCGCATATGAAAAACCAGTTAGAATGAGATAGACAAAAAAATGAAGAAAAAATGCTGGAAGGATTATTTCTTTGCTGCCTTTTTCACAACTTTTTTTGCAGCTTTTTTCTTAGTTCCGAATTTTTTTATCTCTTTCTCAAGATCAACCTTCAATTCTTCGGCATGCGTCTTTGAAAGCTTCTTCTTCTTCACCAGTTCAGATATGGCTTTCTTCACTTTAGGTATCTGGGATACTGCGACAGCAGTTCCGGCAACCGCAAGACCTAACAGAAAAAATTTCTTTACACTATTTTTCATTAAATACACCTCTGATTAAGACCAGTATCCAGGTACTATAAAAATATTTCCAAAAAAATCTAGATTATAACAGATAAAAAAAACAATTCTGACCTTCACAATAATCTCTCCATGATCACATCATCATAATATTTCCTATCCACCATGACTTCTTTTTTCAGCATCCCGACTTTTTGGAACCCGAATTTCAGGTACATTCCGATTGCAGCTGAATTTATTTTAGCAGCCTGTATCTTTATCTTCCTGATGTGTCTCTTCTGCCTGATCCTCTTGATGAGAGCCAAGAACAATCTTTTGCCTATGCCTTGTCCCCTGTATCTTTCAACGACATAGAAAGACACTATCATCGCTATATGCTTCTGCGTCTTCTTCGGATTGTATAATGCAGTTATCATCCCGACGAGGCTATCGTTCTCATCTATGCAGCATAATGTCTCTGATAGCTTAGAAGAGAGCCTGGATTCCCAGTCTTTTTTTGTGAGTTTCTTTTCATCATCGTAGCTGCTGCCAAACATTATCGGGCATGATTTCAAGGCTTCCAGCCTTAGGTCACGATAATCTTTCCATGAGGATGAGCCAAGTTTTGATATTTTCATGAGAAATGATTGAATGAGCAGAATATTTAATTATTTCTGATGATTGCAGATTATCCCTATAGATTTAAATAATAAAACTGTTATTCTTTTTATGTTGAGCAAGATGAAAAATGTTCCGCTAATTGTGATATCTCTGATTTTTGTCATATTCATCACAGGCTGCCAGGAAAAAGCAATCTGTGGGAATGGTGTTCTGGAGAAAGGTGAAACATCTGCAAATTGCTGCGCCGATGCTGGATGTTTAGGTCAGACATGCAAGAATAATACTTGCATAGACTATGAATGCACCGCTGACGAAAATTGCGATGAGGATCAGGAGTGCATAGATAATGACTGTATTGATGTGGTATGCAATGGATGTGAATTTGCATCAGGGCATGGTTGCATAGCAGAAGCATGCTGTCTTGACAAGGATTGTGATGATAAGGATAGTTCAACAGTTGATAGATGTGTCTTTGAACCTAAGATATGTGTTCACGAGCTTGCCCTTGATTGTAAAGATGGCGACATGCTATGCCCATTGATGTGCACAAAAGAAGAAGATAATGACTGCAGGGATGACTACTATGGTTATATAAACAAGGCTTATGGATTTAGGATAAGATATCCGCATGATTGGAAAAAAGCAGAGAACTTGGATACTGATTTAGTCTATTTTACAAATGAGAACGACACTGTTTATGTAGGTGTATATACATTCAATTTTGATGAAGAGATAAGCTTGTTTGAGATGAGGAAGATTGCAGAGGATGACCTGATTGATCTATGGGACGCAGTCAATGTTGAATCTGTTGAAGAAATTTTTGTAAATGGCCTTGATGCCGAGAGGATAAGATACAAGATTCCTGCATTGGTAGGGAATTATTTGGTTGAAGATACGGTTGTCCTATCAGGAAAAGATGGCTATATTATCAGGTCTTTCGGTTGGTCTGGCCAATACAATCAGTACCTGGAAGAATTCCAAAAGATGCATAGTTCATTTGAAGTCATAGCTACAGAAAGTACATTTGAACAGCCGTTTATGTGGAAGATAAAGAATACAAAGGATTCTTATCTATTCGGGACAATGCATACACAGGATAAGAGAGTCTTGGATTTGCCTGATTGTGTGATCTCTGCAGTGAATGGCTCAGATATAATCTATACCGAATTGCTAGAAAGCCAGAGCGGAACTGAAAGATTTATAGAATCTGGGACAATAAAAGGAAGGGACACGCTCAAAGACATGCTGCCTGATAGGTTATATAATCAGACTGAAGAATTCTTGTTGACAAAAGGCATAGAGATTGAGATGTTCGAAAAGACAAAGATATGGGTGCTTACGCAGTTGGTTCCAGTAAACGCTATTGATGCAGAGGCTGATTCGTTAATATTGGATAATCATATCACGGACATAGGTATTTCAGAAGGGAAAGAGCTTGGTGCTCTTGAAAGGATAGATGACCAGATAATGGTTTTTGATACTCTTACAGAAGAAGAGCAGGTATCTTGGCTGGACTCAACGGTAGGATATTACTCTTTTTTTGATAGGTTCATCAATCCTAATGATTATATCGTCGATGCATATCTGACGGGTCATGAACAATTAATGATGAATATGACTGGAGGCACCACAGATTCAGACCTGGCAAAGAAGATAGAATATAGAATTTTGACACAAAGGAACAAGAAGATGGCTGATGAGATATATATCAAGCTAGTTGAGAATCCATCCAAAAGTTATTTTTTTGCTGTAGGTGCATCGCATTATCTTGGAGAAGACAGCATCATTGAGCTTCTTGAAGCCAGAGGGCTTGAGATTGAGAGGGTCACAGGTTGCCATGCGCAGGCAAATGAGGGACAGAAAGACTGGGGGACTCTTGCAGTCAAGGATGCGTATATTGGCATAACTGATGACACAAGGGAAGAATGTAGTAAAGTGAATGCTAGTGTCTTCTCGGTCATTGATAATATATGCCTCCAGCCGTTTGTCATTGGATTTACACCAGGTACTGATGGGAATCATAATTTTGAAATGAATATAAAAGTTATAGACAAGGATTCTAAAAAGACCGTAATGTACATAAGGAATATATTTGAAGATGATGGCATAACAAAGCTGCCATCTGATATGCTTAATGAGGACTTTGTAATCATATATCCTGAAGATCTTGAAGAAGGAGATTATATATTTGAAGTCACAGTCTTTGATCTTGTTGGGAATAAAAGAGCAGTTATAGAAAAGGGATTTGAATTAAGGAAATGGGTTGATAGATAAGTCTCTCGATGCAACTCTAGAAGGGATTTATTTTTACATTATTCTTTTGATGTCATAGTTAGATTCCGACCAACGCAACAATTAAATATAACATCCGTTTCCCTCTCTCCTATGAAAACAAGTAACCAATCTTGGGGTTGCCTTCATTTTATGTAGATTATTCTCTTATAATTTAATATCAATTTTGTCCAGTACCCAGCCTGGGGGTTCACGCCATCTGTCCTGATTTCAATCTAAAGTCTTATTATTTCCGTTTCTCATTCCATAGCTAGCTAGTTCTATTTTCAATTTTCCAGTCCAACGAAAAAAGATATGCCAACAAGGTGGTTAGTATGAAGAATAGATTATCCAGAATTATCAGTGAGATTATTTTCCCGAGTGAAAGAGGTATGCAGTTCTATGGAGCGCCAAGCGGCAACCTGATAACATTAAGAAGGCCGCTCAAAGAGAGGCTCATGAGACGAAGCATATTTGAAGAGCTCGCAGAGAACGATTTTGAAGCAGCTCAAAACAGCTATGCATTAGAGATGCCAAGAAAAGCATTCATAGGCATCGGATTCAATCCTGCTCTTGATATGCTTGGCGAGAGGCTTGATATCCTGAATTATTTTGCAGCCATGAAGAAGCTTTCAGACATAGGCATGGAGTTATATGTCTGGGATGCGAGCAGCTACATGATACTCAATAGGGCATCTCCAAAAAAATTCAAGCTAGATGATCCTGCAGCAATAGTGGATTCATTCCTTGATGCACTGGAAAAGAAAGAAGAGATCAAAAAGACATGTGACCTGAGGCGCAGCTATCTTGCTAAGGCAATAGATTTTTGCGGCATCGATATAAATTACATGGACAGCAGGGACAATATCTGGCAGCCGGATTATATGGGTGCTCTATCAGAATCACTGGATTATTTTGCAGTACTTGATAAAGAAACACTGGCGTCCGTGACTCCTAATGACGCAAATCCTGTGAAATCGCTCTATGCGCCTATGGAAGTTGCAGAAGCCTTGTTCCTCACAAGATATAGGATAGATGCAAAATTAGGAGGCGAGAAAGAAAAACCATATGATGACATAATCCTTGGCCTGGCAGACCTGCAAGAAAGGCAGTATACAGCAATCAGGTGCAGTGATGGACCAAGGAAAGCAGGCTATCTCTCAGACACAAATGTGATAACGACAAGAACAAGACAGGATGAAATTAGTCGCTTGCTTAGAGACAATGAATATGGTTCCTTTGTAAGGGAATATATAGCACCGTTCATGCTTGAAGGTGAGCCTCTTGAAGAATCAATCCTCAGATTCCAGAGATATATGGAGGGGATATAGATGAAAAAACTAAGATCCATAGGCATCCTGGGCGGCATGGGACCGGAAGCGACAGCTGAATTCT
>JAMPXQ010000044.1 GCA_023701075.1 Candidatus Woesearchaeota archaeon | reverse complement strand
TATTGGGACTGTCTCTTTTCCGCCTGGACTCACCGGCTGGGACTTATATGAACTCAATTTAATATCATCGCATGATGCTTCTTCATCGTTTATGATGTTGCATTCGTCAAGCGCAAAATTGATGCTGACATCGATATCGCAACCCATCTTGTTATAAAGCACCAAAAGTGTCGTCTCTTTTGAACTTGCATCCATATTTATGCTCCTCTCTTCAAGGCATGCCGCATTGTTGCATTTTGACATCAGCTGTGTCTTTCGGTCTTCTCCTATGCCCCTAAGAGATTTATCCAGCTCTTTTGTGGCTCCGCCGAATGTATTGTTGATGAACGTCAGACCAAGGCTAAGTAGAGTTACAGCCAAGATCAATACAACTATCGCATTAATAGAAAGACTTAATGATCCTTTTTTCATAAACTCACCTCTGGATTAATCCTTATCTATGTGCTTTAAATAGTTTTCTAAGTTAACCGGACTGAAAGATGATGCCTCAAAAATGGTGTTGTCCTAAATTTTATCTCCATCATGCAATATATCGGACAGCACTGTCAGAGGTCTAGTATTTAAATATAACCTGTAGCTCACCAATACCTATGGGAGACATTGCTGACATGCTTATGCAAAAGATGGACTTGATTGATTATCCTGATTTGGATGAAGGCACTGCGATCAGAGTGGAACATATTTTGGAGATAGATGCATATTATGGAATGGAGACCCAATATGAAGCATTGCCTCTTGTCGGAGCGATGCTAAGCCTGGCCAAGGAATATTCCTCACTAAAGGACCGTAGCGCCACTCTTGCATATTCTGATTTGATTGCCATAATTCAGAGAGCAAGAAACATGAATAAAATGGGGATGGAAAGTTTCAAGAATAATTTACTATTGTTTGCTGATTTGATCAAACATGCACCAGAAGAACTTAATTACGCTTTTGCAGATGCTGAATTGGTATCTGGGTTAGCGTTGAGGTCAAAATATAGCGAAGTAATTGAGTCTTATCGGCATGATTCATATGGCATCATGAGCCATGGCCTTAGGACAATATGCTCATCAGAGAAGAACTATCATGTTTTCCTTGCCCTCAAGCAGTATAAAGATGATTTTGGACAGGCATTTACAGAACACGTCCAACTCCTTTCATATGATGGCAACAGGCAGATGCTGGAAAGTTATATCCAGGCAAGAGCCGGCGATCTCAGCCATGCTGATGCGATAAAGAAATCATGGATATCAACCTTGCCCATTTATAAGTATGAGCCTGAATGCAGGGTGTTTACTGCGGCAAGGCCAACTTTTGCAAGATTACCAGGATAATTCTATTAGGAATAGATTCATTTATCTTATGGTGCTACTAAAGTCATCTAGCTGAAAGCATCACGGATGCAGAACCTGCCAGTATCGGCTGATAGATCTGCGTATAATCTTCCTACAATTGATCTGCTTGTATGCGTAGAATAAAAAAATCTATTTGTGTCAGTATCAATGATCCTAAGTTTCCGGTTCAATTCATCATATTCCAGCCCTATGGTGAATTGGTATTCAGATGCTGGAACTTTATTATGGATTATGAAATATTGTGTTCCTGCCCTTATTGAAATCATATCTGTAATTTCGGGTACATATTCGTTTAACAAGTCCAGCAGATGTTGGTTCATCGCCTCGAAATCAAAAGCATATCCTCTATTTGCGGTCAGGTATAAGTCACCATAGCCTTCTTTGGAATTGTCTTTTACCACATATCCCATGTCTGGAGTTATATCCCTCAAAGTGACGGCATAATTGATGTTGAGGAATTTTTTCATCATCTGGCTAAGTTCCTGCCCGTCAAACAAGCTTGGATCTTTTATCTCAACGTCAAGCTGCAATACCCTCCCGCCATCTTTCTCAGCAATAGTTGCATTTATCTTATTCCATATTTCAAGTCCTTTGAACTCAGAGACCAAACCAGCAAGCTTCTTATTGCCAGTGCCATCATAGCCACGCGGGACACTGCCATTTATCTCTAAGCTGAAATAATATGAAGAATTCCATCGTTGTATGGTCAATTCAGTATCATTCCAGTATCCTATGAAGGAAATAGCTTTAGAATTGGCAGAGTATGTCTCATCAAGCAGATTTTTGATTAGGTCTGGATCAGGATTGACATTATGAACCACCTGACCGCTTGTAATGAGAGTATTATTTTCGAATTTGAACCAGAGTAATGTGTATGTCCCATCCGTTTCATAAGGTGCAAAGTCGCTTTCAAACTCTAATCCCTGATGCTCTGCAGCAAATAATCTTTCTTGCTCATCTTTTTTTTGACATTTCACTATCATGTCCAATGTAGCTGCACGGTTCATATAATCTGCAAAAAACAAGATTGCTATTATTAAATCTTTCGTTTATTACTACTTATTAATACTAAATCCTATAGAACTCAGCAGCATTCTCAGGTGTCATAGTATTGATTATCGTCCCTGTCCCTAGTTCAAACCCTGCCCATGTAGCGAGCCTTGGGCATATTTCGATATGAAAATGCATGTTTTCAATGCCATACTGGATGCACATGTTATAGTCTGCATTCAGTTCTTTTAGCTTCATGAGGACTTTTTTGACAATTTCAGCCAATGATCCAAATTCTTTGTCTTCAAACTGGCTCAAGTTCAGGATATGCCTTTTTGGAAGTATCCAGTTTTCAAAAGGGAACCTTGAAGCATAAGGTGTGAACGAGATGAATGAATCATTCTCAAAGCATCTCCTAAGCGAATCTCTCTCTCGGCTTATCACGCTGCAATATGGACAGTCCTTATGCAGCTTCACTTTCTCTTCCTTCTGCCTGATTATCTCAGGAAGAATATTATATGCGACAAGCTGGCAGTGCGTATGCTGTATCGATGTGCCTGCACCCTTTCCATGGTTCTTGAATACAGATACATATCTTATCTGCGGATCTTTCAGGTTTTCTTCGATCCTGGTTTTGAATACTCTAAATACATCAGCAATCTGAGGTATTGACAGGTCAGCAAGGCTCTTGTCGTGGTTAGGCGTCTCTACAATCACTTCGTGGTTCCCATATGCATCTGAGAAAGTATAGAAATCATTATCTGTCCGGACAGTTGGGTTTCCGGCTGCTTTTACAGCTGCAAATTTATTAGGGAATACCCTTATATCCCAATTCTCTTTTCCTATCCTCATTATCTCTTTAGGAGTCAGGTTTTCGCTGCCCGGGCAGAAAAAACAAGTCTTTTCAATAATCTTTTCAGAAGTAGAAGTGAACTCATGCGGCCGTTTAGCCCTCTCAGTAGCTATGATCACATACCTATCCAAGATATAATCTTTCCTCAGTTCACCCAAAAAGCTATTCTCACCTCTTTTTTAATTATCTAATAGCTGGATTCATCAAGGATCTTTGAAGCATCCATGCCTTTTTGCTCTTCCACAGATTCCTTTCCGCAGTAAGGGCACTTTGTCACAGGTAGGTCATTTTTCCTAGTGAATGCGTATTTGCATTTCATGCATTTGTATCTTATCTTGTCCATTTTATCACCCAATAAATATGAATATGAGGCCGACACCGATTATCGGAACCAGGATCTTTAGCATACCGTTTGCAAAATCCTTTGCACCAAAAGACTTTGCTATCACTATCTTTATGAATGTATTGGTTATTGCAGCGATGATTATGGCAGTCACGCTCACATCGATTGCGATAGGATTCCTCACGATGAATAATGTCATTGCATCGACATCTGCAAATCCTGATATCAATGCGGCTAAAAATATTCCTTTGGAGCCGTAATGTGCATTCATGAAGCTTGATAGGAACAATATGAATGCATAGAAAATGCCGAATTTCAAGGCAGGGCCTAGCATAAGTGGAGACTTGAAATCCACTTTAGCTTCTGTATGCGAATGCTTTTTCCATATTATTGATACGGTTATGAATCCTACCAATGTCAAGAGTAATAATGGGAAAGCGAGCATCTCGATGAGGTTGAACCTCAAGATTGATGTCACAATTAGGACCCTTAAGAACATTGTAGCGCAGGCTATGCCAGCAGCCGCAACCAGTGTAGAATTATCATTGCTCTCTTTTGACTTGTTTGCAAGGCTGGTGACTGTGGCAGTGCTTGAAAGGGCTCCTCCTAAAAGGCCGGTTATGAATATCCCCTTGCTTGAGCCATATAGGTTCATAAGGATATATGCTACATAGCTGAGGCTTGAGACAAAGACTACCATGAGCCAGATCTCATATAGATATATCGACTCATACGGTCCGAAAGGTTTTATAGGTTTTAGCAGTGGCAGTATGACAAATGCGATGAGGATGAATTTTATTGTATCATAGAACTCCATCTGTTTTATATGATGTGCAAAATGATGGAGAGGCTTCTTGAGTGACAAAACTACAGTGACTAGGATTGCCAGTGCAATCGGTATCTCAGGCTGTGTCGTGAAGACCAAGGCACCTATTATGAATGCGATGACTCCGCTAAGTTCTGTCGTCATCCCTGCATGCTTGCTTATGATTGTGCTAAGGATGTATGCAGCTATTATCAGGAGTATGAAGCATACCAATGCCACAGCGATTATCCATGAATAATATATGCTTGAGAGGTAGGCTGCAAGTGACCCAAAAAGAGAGTAGAAAATGAACGTCCTGACACCTGCAAAATCAGCTCCTTTATGCTTGCTATGGCTTTTTTCTCTCTCTAGTCCTATTAACGCGCCTAAGCAGATTGACAGCATGAATCTATAGAAATCTAAGAGAAGAGGATTCTCAGCAAAAACCATATCTTGTTTCTAGGCTATTTACTATATAAATCTTATCAATTGCTTTTCTAAAAAATCAGGGTATGGCAAGTAAAACTACCGCACTAGATTTGGTTAGGCCAATAATACAGCCACACAATCTTCCTGTTTAGTTTGGTATAGTTTCCGACAACCACTAATGAATCGACGAACATCCGGTCTTTATCAGGGGGTTCTGTCTTCTCTCCGACACAGAGGATATATCCATATTCAGGCGGAAGATATCTCTCTATGGATCTTGTAGCAATATTTGCAATTGAAGAATTATAACAGCCTGTGTTTACAGAAGCGAAATCCCTGAATTGATCATCTTTCTCAAGGTTGGATAGATATTCTTTGTTCAAGAAATCCTCGCTGCTTTCACTGGGCATTATAGCAAAGATGAAGATTGTGCTTATGACAATGACAAGCAATATCTCGATTGTCTTCATGTATGCATTTTTTACCATACTTTGAAACTCACCGTCATAGGGCTGTATTCTCCTTCAAGGTCAAGGGAATATAAGTCTTTTGTCTCTGCATATACCCCTATCTTTCCTGGGGCATCCCCTATCTCTATGATCGGGTCATATAGATACTTATATGCTGAAGAGTTCTCATATACATTGATGTTGAAGCTTGCGTCAATCCCCCATTTCTCTTTGTAATGGGTGTAATTTGTTGTGATGTTATCTAGATAGATGCCTTCTAATCTTTCATAAGCGCCATATCTTACATCATAGTTCCTTCTGCCGGCATCTTCATAGTCTCCATCATGCATGATGAAGTCGTATTCATATTCTCTCCTGACAGGGATTGTGATTGTAAGTTCAATGCTTTCATTGAAATAGGTGCAGTTGAAAGTGACATTGCCATCAAAATACATTGAGAATGCATTTTTACCATATAATGTGACCTGTGTTGCAGTGAAGTTAACCTGCTGCCGTTCCTCAGTGAAATTGAAATCTCCAAATAAGAGATTATCAGAATAATAATGCTCAAACTCCTCTAGGCCCATATCTATTACTAGATCATAATCCTCATTATAATTGAGGAAACTATAAATGGCGCTGTTGGAAGAGAATACCATGGAAGTGATATTGAAATTCCCATATTTTGAAGTATATATTCCCATGAAACCATAATCCTCTATAGTATGATTAGAAGGTACAATATCTACGCCATTGATTTGATATTCCGCTTCTTCAAACATGCCTTTTTCCTTGTACCTGACAGTCTCTACAAGTCCTTTGTCGAACCTGACAGAAAAATTTGTCGTTGAGAATTCCCTCTCTTCAATCTCCAGGCCGCTATAGCTATAGTTCTGGCTGTACTCAGTGCCTTCAATTGCCCAGAATGCTGTCGTATTGTCCGTTAGGTTAGCAAGGAAGATAAGGTTCCCTCTCCAGAATATATAATCATACCCAAGCCGTAGGTCTGTACCATTTGAATTGAACCTAGTGATTATAGGGACAAGCTTTCCGGTGGTGTTTGAATCTATGAATATAGGATATCTGTGCAGCTCTAAGGTGAATTCATCTATGAACCTGCTCTTTAAGGGTATCATGACAGAATTCTTGTTGGCATTGAAATCAAACTGCGGTTTTACAAAGATGAAGAACCAGGACATCCAGAGGAGGAAGATGGCTAGGCTTATTATCCAATCTATCTGAGAGACCCCTCTTTTCATATTGGAAAGATATGGGGCTTGGTTTTATATATGTTTTGAACGGCATTGTTTTTCATCGTTAGATACAACTCAAGAAACTAGTTAAGATTGCTAAAATTAAAAAAAATCACAGCAAGCTTTTTACAGCTTCCATTATCTCTTTCTGCGTCAGGCCATATTTCTTAAGGAGGTCTATAGGTTTCCCGCTCTCTCCAAACCTGTCCTGCATCCCTACGCGTCTCATCTTTGCCGGATTGTTCTCGCTCAGCACTTCAGCGACAGCTCCGCCTAGCCCGCCAGTAATCTGGTGCTCTTCAGCCGTCACGATTGCTCTTGTCTCTTTAGCTGCCTTAATTATAGCGTCTTTATCAATAGGCTTGATAGTATGCATATTGATTACCCTAACATCGATGCCCTCTTTTTTTAGTTCATCAGCAGCCAGAAGTGAGTAATGGACCATGAGCCCGCATGCGATTATTGTCGCATCTTTGCCTTCTCTCAAAGTGTTTGATTTACCTATCTGGAATTTTCCGTCTGTAAATATCGGTGTCTCTTCTCTTCCAAGCCTCATATAGATAGGTCCTTTGAAGCTTGCTGCAGCAAGAGTCGCTTTTTCAGCTTCAAGAGAGTCCGCAGGGACTATGATTGTCATATTTGGAAGCGCCCTCATCATTGCCAGATCTTCCATCATCTGGTGTGTGGCTCCGTCCATCCCTACAGTGAGTCCGGCATGTGTCGCCACAAGTTTCACATTGAGGTTAGCATAGCAAACCGACTGCCTTATCTGATCATAGCACCTTCCTGGAAGGAATGAGCAAAATGAGCTAGGGAAAGGTATTTTCCCTGCAAGTGCAAGCCCTGCGGATACGCCGATCATGTTCTGTTCTGCAATTCCGCATTCTACATATTGCTGCGGAAGTATTGCTTTGACTTTCTCCGCCCTTGTTGAGTCTCCGACACTGGCTGAAAGAGCTATAATGTTCTTATCTTTCTTGGCAAGCTCTACGATCGCTTTCCCAAATCCGTCTCTTGTCGCTTCCATCTTCACATCAGCTCCTTGATTGCTGCAGCTGCCTGCTCTTCGCTGGGAGCTACGCCATGCCACTTGTAATTATCCAGGACAAACGATACTCCTTGTCCAATATGTGTCCGAAATATTATGAATGTTGGCTTTTCTTTGATTTTTTTTGCGTCATCAAACGCCTTGTTTATCTTTTCAAAATCATGGCCGTCTGCTTCAATCACATTCCATCCGAATGCCTTGATCTTGTCTTTCAGCGGCTCAAGGCCTATCATATCTTCAGTGTTCCCTGCCTGCTGGACAAAATTTCTGTCTACAAAAGCAGTGAGGTTATCAAGTCTCTTCTGGGCTGCAAACATGAGTGCTTCCCAGACACTCCCTTCCTGCATTTCGCCGTCACCTAGTCCTACATACACCCTGGATTTTTTGCCATCCAGCTTGTACCCTAGTGCAAGGCCTGTCGCAGCGCATACTCCCTGCCCTAAGGATCCTGTAGGGAGTTCAGCCCACTTCAGGTCATGGTTCACAGGATGCCCCTGCAGCCTTGAATTGATTTGCCTAAGTGTCAGCAGCTCTTCTTCCTTAATCAGTCCTTTCTCTGCAAGCGTCGCATACCACACTGGGCAGATATGCCCATTTGATAGTATGAACCTATCCCTGTCAGGGTTCTCAGTATAATAATTTGCATCAAGTGCATGGAAATAGAGCGATGTGAATACATCTGCCATCCCCAGGCTCCCGCCAGTGTGGCCGCTCTTAGATTTTGTGAGCATTTTTATGATATTTATCCTGATGTTTTTTGCATGTTTTTTTTGTTGTGAATCATCCATAGGTATCACCTTTCATTCATGATATATTTTCTCTTTAAAAAAGTATGGTGATGGACGTTGCCCGTACGTCTGGCAGCGATATGCAGTTTTTCTTAAAGAATAATCTGATAAAGACTAGAAAGAAGGCTTGTTATGGATAATTTATGGATAATAAGTATGTTTCATTTCCTAAAAAGCCATTGTTTTCGTGCCTGATAAGATTATTTGTAACAATCCTGCTTTTGAAACAATCGCTGCTTATTAAACAATGTCGGAGTTAGGACAGCGCCTGCAGAACAGCAATCTTTAAAAATGAGGGAAAATAACTTCTCTTTTTAATGAGCAATTTTCAGCAAGACTTGAAGAGGTTCTGGAACCTTAAGACGGCGATGCTGCTTCTCATTTTCCTTGTCATCTCATTCATGTGGTTCAGATATATCGCTGCCTTGATACTCATGGCAATCTTTGCGCCTATTGCCTTCCTGACGGTAAGATACAGCAAGATGATCCCTAATGTCTCTGCGGAGAGTTTCACTTCATCTGCTATCCTGCTAGGATATATGTTTGGTCCTGTGCCGGGGTTCTTCTTCGGATGGATTGTAGGGACTTTTGCTTATGTCGGGAACAGCTTTGTCTCTGCAACATACTTATCAAATCCAATAATTGCTGGAATCGGCGGGATAATTGCAGGAATTCTGAGCAAGATGCATGTACCGTTTGCAAATACTTTCTTCATCGTGATTGTTATAAGGACCCTTATCGCTTACCCTTGGTTTGGCCTGCTTGGCATAAGCCCGTTTGAGAGATTCACACATCAGGCATCTCAATTCTTCTCTAATCTTATTATCTATTTGCCTCTGATGAGCGCTCTTTATGAGTTTTTGTCCAAGATAATATGATAAGAGAATATATATACTAAATGCGTTTTCTCCACATTATGAACTTCCAACATCTGCAAAAGGTCGAATCTGCCCAGTTCTATATAGATGTGGCTTTCAACAAAGCAAAGAAGAAAGTCGACCTTGGAAGGAGCAGCGTGATTGCAAGGGATAACCTATCCAAATCCAGGCAGATAGAGATAGAGAGAGTGAATATAGCAGGAAATTCCCTCAAAGACAACCTTGGGAAGATAATAAAACATTTCCCAGTCATAGATGACATGGATGATTTCTATAAGGAACTGATCAAGAGCACGCTTGACTATGTCGCGCTCAAGAAATCTCTTGGTGCAATGAAATGGGCCTCGTCAAAGATCGATTTCATGGTAAGGACATATAAGCAGAAGATACAGAGATGTGTCGAACTTAGGATGATAAATTCCATAAGGAGGGAGTTCTATGGAAGAGTCTGCAGCGTGATTAAACAGGTGAAAGACAACCTCACCTATATCGAAGAATGCAGGAGGATAATGAGGGGTTATCCCAGCATCAAGACTGCTGTATA
>JAMPXQ010000043.1 GCA_023701075.1 Candidatus Woesearchaeota archaeon | reverse complement strand
CTATATGACGTTCATCTCTGTAGTCCTAGTGACTTTCCTATTGATGTTCCAGCGAAAAGACAAGAACAAATTGATAGCTCTCATCACTCTTGATTTGTTTATCTTGAGCATATATGCTTTCAACTATCCACAGATATATCAGGTCGATAGGGACAGCGGGTTTGAGACGCAGTATTCAGAGCTCCTGATGAATAATAGATTCTGGGATCCGCGCATGGGGACTGGCTATGCTGAAGATTACTATGGGTATAATCCATCTATCCATTTCACCATGGGCTTCTTATCACTAGTCTCTGATGTCAGCGTGCATGTGATTGCCAAGTATTTCTTTTTGGCATTCATGAAAGCAGCCATACTCATCCTGACTTTTTTGATCATCGGAAAGATATTTTCCAAGAAATACCATTATCTTTCATATATTGCTATCTTCTTATATATCATCACTCCAAGACTGAGGGTCCTTACGATCTCCAGAAGGCTTCTTGGCGTCTTCTTCTTGCTCCTTGCACTCTATTCTTTGATGAATATCATTGAGAAAAAGAAGCAATGGCATCTCATTTATCTCTTATCTCAGATAATGATTGTCATATCAGACCACTCAATGGCAATGTTCTACCTGATATTCATGATATGCGGTGCCATGTTTTATCTTTGCTATAATCTCGCACTTGGCCTGCTGCAGAAAAGCAGCTACAAAGAGAATGGCCTAAATAAGCTATTCATAAAGAACGCATTCATCTACCTGGTCATCTATATTGCGACTGATTTTGCTTTATTTTCAGGAAAGCACACACATACTAATCTGACTTATCTGAAATCCATTGTCACATACATATTTGATGCATCCAACCTGATATCAAAACCTGCGGGCATTGCTGCTGTAAAAAGCCCTTTTGTGTATAACCTGAGCGAATCTTTTGCCATCTATCTCTCACAGGCACTCATTGTCCTGGTTGCCGGCGTCATTGCAACATATCTTATTTTTGAACTATTCAAGAAGTCCTTATCTTCACAAGACTATTTCAGCAATCCTGGCTTCTTCATCTATTTCATGACCTTCTGCGGCATAGGCTATATATTGACATTGGCTTTGGCCATGACTAAATGGACAACTTTCACCAATGTATTTTCTTGGTTCCCTTTGATAGGAATATCTGTCTTATTAGCCATATTCCTCGCTTCAAAACGATTCTTCATGCTGCAAGGGAAAGCATTCTTCATAGCTAAGATCGCTCTTGTGTTCCTCATTTATCTAGGCGGCCTCCTTACGAATTATCATCCAACTGTCCTCTACCCTAGATCTGACAGCAAGATGGTCATGGAATTCATGGAATACAAGAACCAGAGAATATATGATTCTGCCAGGTGGCTGCAGCAGAATGACCCAGATGCCACGATAATAGGGGATAAATCCATCTTTGACATCTATGGCAGTTATTTCAACTATGACAGCGCACTCACTGAATATTCAAGGATAATGTACCTGTCTTCAAAAGAAGATTATGAGAAGAAATTCTTAAGATGGCCTGTATGGGTAGGCAGCTATGAACAGACAATGAGAAGGCAGAAACTTGATTATATAATCACAAATGATGATGTGTATCATCTTCCAAGCTATTTGATGGGAGAACCGCTCGACCCATCGTATAATGCTAAATTTGATTCATCTAATAAGACAAGCAAAATATATGATGATGGGAAGATAACCATCTATCATAATAAGGAGGGATCGAGGTGATAGGATTCCTCTTGAGCGTCATCTTAGTATTATTCCTTCCTGGCTATCTGCTAAGTCTAATAATCCATAAGGATATTGTCCCAATAGAAAGGATTATCCTTTCAATAGCTTACTCCATAATCCTAGATGTCGTAGTAGGATTCTTTCTTGGCGGAAACAAAGAATTATTCTTATCTACCGGCGGATACCAAAAACTCACTGTCATCATTTTATTGATATCCCTATGCCTATTGTTTTTTGTCATTCTTTTGGCAAGGAGACGAAAATGACATCCTCTCAAGATATATTCACCTATGGAGCAATCGGTTTGATAATCAGTGCGATGCTGATCTTTCCCTTCATCCTTGCTGACATGAAGAGAGAAGGCTCTTTAGAACTATATCTCAGTGATCATAAGAACCTGCCCTCTAAAGAATCAACAACCGGATTCATATTGTCTTTTGGATTAAGAAATGCACATGATGATGATATACCGGCCGATTTGATCCTAGGCAGAGAGGATGAGTCCGGATATAGTGTGTTATGGACTGAATCCATCATAATTGAATCAGGAGCATCGAAAAATTTCATCTATCCAGTAAACCAGACCCATGCGGGGAAATATTCTATAACTATCCCGCAGACAGGCCAAAGCATACATTTCTTTGTCTTCAAGAATAATACCTATACTAAACAGGATGCAGGTCCAGACCTATTCCCTGATACGCCATGGGAGCTCCAAGACCCTATCTTGCAGGAGTATTATCGTTATAACTAAGGATCTTGGCTGCAATATATCTTATATCTTTTTCACTTTGGTATTGAAATGTTGGGAAATAGATTATTTCGTCCGCGATCCTTTTTGCAACCAGGCTATTGTTCCTGCATCTTGAGAACCTTTCAATTGAAGGGATATAGGTGATGTAGAAATCTTTTGCCTCTACCTTATTCTTCTTCAGATAGGCTATAAGTCTCAGCTTATCCTTACTGAATATAACAAGCTGGAGAGGGATGAATTTTGCGTCTTTCAAATTCTTCTGCAGTCTTACCTTTTTCCCTAGAATCTCTCTGAATTCTTTCAGGTAATCTATCCTTGTCCTGTTATAATCTTCTACTTTTTTTAATTCTAATATCCCTATCCTTGCCTGGAAATCAGTGAACTGATACTTATGCGTCTCCATATCCTGAGGCTTCAGCTTGAACAGCGTCTCTATTATATCTTCTCCTCTTATCTTCTCAAATAACATATTCACTGGATAAAATATGGTTGAATATACAATAGGGCTTGTGACTATTGCCTGGAGAAAGGATATTTCCAGCCTTGATAGCAGCTGCGATTTAGTCTGGACTTTGAATGACTTGACAGTCTTAGCTATCTTGCTTGCAAGCTTCTTACTATTGGTGCATGCCATGCCACCCCAGAAAGTATTTATTATCTTTGAATAATGGAATGAAAATATCGAGGCATGCCCAAATGTCCCTACAAGTTTTCCTTTGTATCTTGAACCAAGACTATGGGCGCAGTCTTCTATAAGAATGAGCTTGTTCCTGCGGCAAATCCTTACAATCTCATCCATCTCGCATGGGTTCCCCATGTTATGGACAATCAACAGTACCTTTGTCTTTTGCGTGATCAGTTCCTCAATCTTTTCCGGGTCGATATTCAGTGTTTCACTTGAAACATCAGCAAATACCGGCTTAAACCCCATATCTGCGATTATATGCGCCAAACCTACAAATGTGAATGCCGGAAGAATTATCTCGTCTCCTTTCTTTAGACCTAATGAACTCAATATCGCAATCAAGGCTGCTCTTCCAGTATATGCTGCAGCGCAATACTTGATACCTGTCTTTCTTGAAAAAGCTGCCTCAAAATCAACTATCCCTTGTTTTGAAAAGCATGATCTGGCTAACTGAGATGGATAGAACTTCAGCTGGATCTTCGGGATTATCTTAAGCCTCATAG
Organism: Candidatus Woesearchaeota archaeon; assembly: GCA_023701075.1. Classification (GTDB taxonomy): domain Archaea; phylum Nanobdellota; class Nanobdellia; order Woesearchaeales; family GW2011-AR15; genus GW2011-AR15. Next base: position 6,058 of record JAMPXQ010000043.1, on the reverse strand, counting down.
GAACACCCCAAGTCAGGCAGATTCGCTCTCTTCACTGCTTGAATTCCCCAGCACCATATCTTCTTTCTTTGATGCAGTTCCTGCATCCCAAAACATATACTTGATACCTGTAGACATTATTTTCACACCGTCCTTTATCGGATTTAGGTTTGAACGTCCTTCTCTTTTTGCGTAGCTGATCGGAAAAGAGAACATCGATACATCCATCCTAGCCATCTTGACAATCATCTCCATCTCTATTGAATAATCTCCTGAATTCAGATGAGGCAGGAGCCTGTCAATGACTTCTTTTTTCCAGGCAAAATAACCTGTGCAGACATCTGTGACATTGCCCTGATATGCCACTCTTACCATGAATGTGAAGAGCCAGTTACCTACCCTATTGAAATAGCTCATGGAATCTGCATGTATCTTCCCATTGAGCCTGCTGCCTAATGTAACATCGCAAAAACCATTATCTATCGGTTCTATAAGCCTCATTATCTCATTCACATCATAAGTATTGTCTCCATCTATCATGACTACTATATCTGTATCATCCGAAACATTCCTAAAACCGGTCATTATTGCATGCCCTTTACCCTGTTTCTTCTCAGATATCACTTTTGCGCCGTATCTTCTTGCTATCTGCGCAGTCTTATCCTTAGAATTATTGTCTATGACTATGACCTGGATCCCATAACCAAGAGAATTTATCCTACCATAAGGAATGTTCTCTATGACTTTTGCTATGCCCTTTTCCTCATTATAGCAAGGAATAAGCAATGTTATCTTTCCACCCAAAGGTATCACTATTTTCAAGTAATGACTATTTTAATTTAAATCTATCTTAAAACTGCCTTGTTTTCTTTAGGAACCTGACAATTTTTCCCCCAAATCTTTTTATAGGAAACTATACTTTTAGACTACTAGGGGAAAATATGCCAATAATCGTCCTTGATGAATCTACGGTAAGCAAGATCGCTGCAGGCGAAGTCATTGAGCGGCCAGCTTCAATAGTCAAGGAACTCATCGAGAATTCCATCGATGCCGGTTCCTCCCAGATATCCATCGAAGCGGACAATGGCGGCATCGACAGGATCAAGATAAGCGATGATGGTGTTGGGATGAGCAATGAAGATGTCTCTCTCTGCTGGAAGAAGCATACTACAAGCAAGCTTAAGGACGCCAATGACCTTTTCTCTATAGATACTTTGGGATTCCGAGGCGAAGCACTCTTCAGCATCTCAAGCGTCAGCGAGATATCAATAACCTCACGAAGGGAAGAGGACAGGATCGGAAGAAGAATAATTGTCCAAGGAGGGAATCTTCTCTTAGATGAGCCTTTCGGCTGCCAAAAAGGCACTATCATAGAGATCAAGAACCTTTTCTTCAATACTCCTGCAAGGAAGAAATACCTAAAGCCTAAAGAGAATGAGCTTAGCCATATCTCAGATGTCGTATCAAAATATGCATTGATACACCCAGAGATCCGTTTCAGACTGATAAGCAGCGGCAAGACACTCATCGAGACACTTGGAAATGGGCAGATAGAGGCCATATCCTGTGTCCTAGGGAAAGATGTCGCAAAGAACATGGTTGCCATCGCATATGATCTAGGGAAATTAAATATCACAGGATATATCACTAAGCCTATTTTGACAAGAGCCACCAAGAATGAACAATCCATCTATGTGAATAAGAGATACATAAAGAACAGCGTGATCAGCAACGCCATAAACAATGCTTTCCACACAAGGGTCATGGTCGGCAGATATCCTATAGCAATATTAAATATAGAGATAGACCCAAATGAGATAGATGTCAATGTCCATCCCCAGAAGACACAGATAAGGATAAAAAATGAAAAGGAGGTCTATGATGCAGTCTTCAGCTCTGTAAAAGATGCGCTTTGCGCAGTCGAACATATCCCTTCTGCAGAGAATGTCAGGCTGAGCGATTTTAGCCAGGCAGCTGAACCGAAATATGATTTCTCTGAGAACCAGCAGATGCTTGTGAAAGAAGAAAGTGAAGTGAAATCCCCTAATTTTGCAGAGATGAAGATACTTGGAATCGTCAATAGGACTTATATCATCGCTGAGACTGCAGGAGGGATGTTGATGATTGACCAGCATGCTGCAGCAGAGAGGATACTTTATGAGAGGTTCACTTTGCAGCTGAGGGAAAAAGATGTCAAGACGCAAAGACTGCTGAGCGATGAGATAATCGAAATCACTCCAAAACTGTTCCAATTAGCTTTGAAGAATAGGGATCTTCTGAAGGAACTCGGGTATGAGACTGAGGAATTTGGCCAAAACTCACTTAGGGTATCTACTGTACCAATAGTGCTTGGAAGGCAGTTTGACAAGACAAGGTTCATCGACTATCTATATGACCTGGAGAAAGGGAAGCCAGAATCTTTGGAGAAATTCTTCCATGCAAGGGTTGCCAGGATGGCATGCAGGACCGCAATAAAGGCAGGCGATGACATAACGCTTCCTGAGATAAAGAAGTATGTCCAAGAACTCATGGCGATGGATATACCCTATAATTGCCCGCATGGAAGGCCTATCATGGTCAAGATCTCGCTCTATGAACTTGAGAAGATGTTCAAGAGGATTGTCTAGTCTCTAATCCTTGAAAACTTCTTATTCTGTCCTAGCTTTTTGCGCAACTTTAGTGACATCCGGATTTCGTCCTAAATAAAGTGCTGCTGAATGAAGGAGACCCCATCCTCCTGCAAGAAGGCAATATGGCTCAAATCCAGGGATTGTTTCATATCCGAAATTAGAGTAATTTGAGTTTTCAAAGGTATAGAAACCTGTACCCGTCTCTCTTGCAAGCTTATCAAACGCAGCAAGGTGGTCTATCGAATAATTTTTTGGAAGATAATCTTTTGTGCCTAATAAAATCATCTGCTTTCCTGGAATAAGACCTTCTCCTGGACCATGGAGTGCATCTGTGCATGGATGGTAAGATGTCTCTTTTCCCATTATCTCAAATGATTTCAGGTCAAGCTCTGCAGCAACTCCAAGCTCATTATCTATCCACCAGATTGATTGAGCATAAGCTATTGAATCCAGGCTTGATCCATCAATAGGATGATTCAAGTTTCTATACATTGCCCTAAAAACATCTGTAGCATACTCTCCATGCATCCCAAGTTGGAATTTCTCATTGCATAATCTATGCAACATCCCATCCAGATAAAGCGTCTGCGAGATCACGCTTTTTGTGGCTGCACAGACTTTCTCGAATTCTCCAGGTAGAATATATGATGGCCCCATAGCTGCCAGTTTAGAGTCTTTATTCGCTGTTATCCCAAAAAAAGGGATACCATATCCTGTAAGCATCTTTGCCTTTTCTATCGTCTCTAAAGTGTCTCCTGAATTGCTTATCAGCACTGCAACAGAGCCTTTGGCAAGATGAGCAGGATCAAATCTCTTAGTCCTAATGCTCTCTACCCTTAATGAAGGAGAGAGTTCTCTTGCAACATTCACCGCATGTATCGTAGGAAAATAAAAGCTTGAGCCTGTCCCTACCAGATATATTGCTCCCTTTCCTTTCAAATTCCTAGAAATGAACCTGACTAAATTACTTGTGTCAGAAATATTAAAATCTGCGACATTCGTTATCCCTTCGAGCATCTCCTTTTGTATCTGTGTAATCTAGATCACCATAGATTTAGAATATTCATTCATTTAATAATCCATCTGGATACTCAAAGCAGAATAAAAAACCTTTAAAATACCTTCAAATTACTTTTCCGGATGGACATAAACCAAAAAATCAGATTCTTCGCTCTTGAGAATGCAATTAAGTTCAATGGGAAAGCCAATCCTGGTGCAGTCATAGGAAAAATATTAGCTGAACACCCTGACCTAAAGGCGGATATGAAAGGAATTTCAAAACAGATAAATGAGATAATTGCCAAAGTCAATGCGATGAAGCTTGATGAACAGAAGAAAGAATTCGAATCTTCTGAAAAGATCGAGAAGCCTAAGAAGGAAGAGATCATCGGGCTGCCTCCGCTTCCGAATGCAACAATCGGCAAAGTAGTCACTAGGATACCGCCTGAGCCCAGCAAATACAGCCATCTTGGTCACGCGTTATCCTTCCTGATAAATTATACCTATGCAAAGATGTATGATGGAAAATGCATCGTGAGGTTTGAAGACACTAATCCTGATAAAAGCTCATATGAATTCGCAGATGCCATAATAGAAGATATAGCTTATATCGGTATAAAGGCGGATGTCACTAAATTCGTCAGCGATGACATGCCTCTCTTTTATGACATGGCAGAGAAGCTCATTGCAAAAAAGAAAGCATATGTCTGCTTCTGCGCACAGGAGAAGATGAAGGAACTTAGGGATGCTGAGACAGAATGCGAGTGCAGGAATCATTCTATAGAGAAGAACCAGGAAGAGTGGCACAGCGTGAAATCAGGGAAATATGAGAGCGGAAAAGCGACACTTAGGCTCCTTGCTGACATGAAGGCAATGAATGCTGTCATGAGGGACCCTGTGATATTTAGGATAAACAATGAAGAGCATTTCAGGCAGGGGAACAAATACCATGCATGGCCGCTCTATGATTTTGAGAATTCCATCGAAGATTCGACAGGCGGGGTCACGCATATCCTTCGAAGCTCTGAATTCGGAAGCATGAGGATCGAGCTTCAGGAGTTCATCAAGGACGCATTAGGCCTGCCAAAACAGGAAGTCATCCAATATGGAAGGTTCAATATCAAAGGTGCGACAACGCAGGGAAGAGAGATAAGAGAACTCATCGAATCAGGGAAAGTATCAGGCTGGGATGATCCTAGCCTTGTGACCATCAAGGCGCTCAGGAGAAGAGGGATAGTCCCTGAGACTTTCAAGGAACTGATGTACCAGATGAAGCTTTCAGCAAACACTGCAAAGAACATCGATTGGAGCATGATTGAATCAATCAACAGGCAGATACTTGATCCTGTGACTGATAGGTATTTCTTCATCGAAGACCCAGTCGAGATAAATGTGCAGGATGCACCAAGACAGGTCATAGAGCTTAAGAAACAGCCAGACAATGCTGAACATGGCATAAGAAAGTTTGACACCCATGAGGATTTCTATGTGTCTAAAGATGACCATGGCAAGTTCTGTGGTGTCATAAGGCTAATGGACTGCCTGAATTTTGATTCAAAGACAATGAAGTTCCATTCACTTGATCATGCATCCTATAAAAAAGAAGGCAAGATGATAATACAGTGGCTTCCAAAAGAAGAGAAGAATGTCAAGGTGCAGGTGAGGATGCCGGACAATAGCATCAAAGAAGGTCTTGCTGAAGCGTCTATATCTTCTCTTAAGATCGGAGATATTGTCCAGTTCCAGAGATTTGGATTCGTAAAGCTTGATAAGATCGAGAAGGATAGATTGGTGTTCTGGTTCACGAACAAATGAGGGGTGTAAATCCATGTATCTAGTAACAAAAGCGCAGATCAAACAGATTGTCGGTGAGATAAGCATTGCTGAAGAGTTCTATCCAGCACTCAATGTCGAAGTTGAGACATTGATAAAAGCTGCGGTAGAAAGGATGAAGAAGAACAACAGAAGGACGCTCATGGCCAGAGACCTCTAATCAAGAATTCTTAATGCTCATCTTCTTTGCTTCGCTTAGTATGCTCTCGCATGCTTTTATCTTCTTCTTGAGCGCAAGTATCTTCTCTTTTGAGGCGTCTTTCTTCTTCTTCAATTTGTAGAATCTGTCCCTAAGCTTCTTAAGCCTCATCTCATAAGGCAGATACCTATTCTTAGTATAGTGCATGTTGACTTTCATCTCAAGCTCTTCAATCCGCTGATCTGTCAATGCTACTGAGCGTTGATCAAGGAAATTTGTCCTCTCAGCCATATCTTTGGCGCTGAAAACTTTAGGCCGCGGCGTCTGTGAACTGACATTTACCTTCATTTTATGTTTAGCAGCTGCATGTATTAAATATTTCAGGAAAACTTTTACTCTCTCCTTAGGATAATCCTTGAGATTTAGCTGCAACATCTTCAAAAGCTCAGGAAGGGTTTTTTCTTCTCATCTGCCGGTT
>JAMPXQ010000042.1 GCA_023701075.1 Candidatus Woesearchaeota archaeon | reverse complement strand
ACTACTTTTTAGTCGTTATATTTTTCATGAACCATGCAGTACCATACCTTTTTTCAAATATTTCAGAATCCTTCCTTATCCAATTCCCAGTAGTCCTTTCTGGATCATACTGCATCTCACCTATCTTATTCCATCCTCTTGTCATATAATAATTGAATCCTGGCATGATTTTTTGCCCTGATGTGAATGTCTTAAGTATGACATCTTGGATATCTCTTTCTTCATAGAGATCCTTAAATAATGCTGCCTCAAGCATGCTGCCTAAACCAACTCTGCGATATTCCTTGCTAACAAAGAACGTGGAGACATAGGCCGCTGATGAAAAAAGGTCATATGCACCTGATTCACTTAGGCTCCTTGTTTCGCACATGCTGTAATTTTCCAGTTTTTGCTTAAGCATGGTCATGCCATGCCAAGGACTGACATCAGGAAGCCTGTAGATGACTGAAATCAGGCCTGTCGCATCACTGCCTTCTATTGTATAAAAGAAATCATAATTCTTTCCTGCACCATCATATGGCGACTTGTCAATACATCCTTCTTCTGTTATCTGCAGCCAGGAGAACCATGCCGGTGCTCCATCTAGACAATCTTTTGGGCCTGGGATGAAATCACTGCCAATTCTATCCAGTAATGCAACAATTTTTCCTTCATCCTCTTTATGCCTTGAGAACCTGCGAATGTCCATATAGGCTATTAGGATCTTGTTATATAAAAAGTTTCTTTTGCAAGAGAAAAAATTAATTCATTCTAAGTGAATCTCAATCCTTTCTTTACTCTGGCCTTTTGTTATCCTTCTTAGCCTTACTCTTCCTATCTCTCTTGTGTTCCTTACGTGCGTGCCGCCGCATGGCATCTTCCATCCTTCGCATTGCCACCATTTCAGGTCCGGGAGTTTTTCATCCGCTGTCCTAAGAATATCATGGCCTTCAGCTAAAAAATCATTCAGCTTCTTCTCAACTTCTTCAAGCCCTTCTCCTAGGTTCTTCTCTGATTCATAATCCACCCTCGCTTTCTGTGGCGCGATGTTTGAACCAAGTATCCTCATCTTTCCAAACTTCTCTATAGTGAAATAATAGGATATGTGGGCTGCTGAATGAAGCTTCATGAGACTTAGCCTCTTTTCTTTGTCTATTACGACCTTGACTTCATCTCCAACAGCAAAGTGCGGCTCTTTCTCCAACTCATATTCTATATCTATGATATTCTCTTTGTCACCAAGCTTTGTTGCAGTGACGACATTTATCCCGTCAATCGTTCCGCTGTCTGATTCCTGCCCGCCGCAGAAAGCAAAGAAAATTGTCTTATCCAGCTTTACTTTCTTGCCTTCAATCGAAGTGACTTTTGCTGTGCATTCAACTTGATAGGGATCTTCCCAGAATATCTTTTGTGTCATCTTAGTTGGTTGGAATATACTATATTTAAGACTTTAGCAGGCATATGACTGCTTTTTTGATAATTGAATGAAAATTTATTCTTTAGGCATATATTTTTGCATCTCTTTCGCTACTTTATCTGCTCCCCATATCACAGTATCCATCTTTTCATACACCATTACCGGGTCTACACCAAGATTGGCAAGAGCGAAAAACATCGAAGGAACAATAGTACCCATGTCTTTCTGGTAGAAATCAACAGGGTTTTGCCCATAAAACTCGGCAGCGATATCTCCACTTACATTCCTATTTTCTCTTATATATGCTAAAGCATACCAAACAGAATGATTCCCATGAAGAAGATGCGTCATCTCAGGGCCGCTTGTGTTATCAAGAGCGCTTGTAAGAAATTCCATGATGTCCCTTTCAGAATAATTCACTTTCTTCAATGTTCCACCCATATAACTGCTTATTGATTTTGGTACAGACAATGCTGCCAGCTCATTGCTTACCTTTGTCAAATTTGGCAGGTCATCATATGGCTTGAAATTTGAATTGAACACCTTATCTTTATCTCTTGCATCTGCAGAGATATTTAGTTCAGTCCTGGCACTTGCAGCTAAATCAGACACTAATACATAAGATTCATCGCCTGTGAATTGATGCATTCCATTTATCGGGATTCCGCCAAGAGCAATCAATTCCAAGGTCTTCCCTACAGGGATATCTCCTCTGAATGCGTAAGTCTTAGGATCTTTAAGCTGCTCTTCTGCTCCTGCGTACCATATGCTGTGGTTTGCGCTTGCAGGTATCTTGAGATTATTTATCATAAATTCGTAGAACTGCTTTCCTGTTGCCGATGCACTGCTAGGTTTTTTTATAGGATAATTATTTGTCATGCATAGATGGGCAAATAGATTTATTTAAAAATATATCTAAATGTATTCCCTTATTAGTAATAATATAATCTAATTAGTCTGCATTATTATCCGCATGACCTTGCTCTCAGCCTTCCTGAGATGCTCTTGGAATGTCGTCCTCTTGATCTTTAGTTTTTTTGCCAGCTCTTCAACTGATATCTTCCGGGGATATTCATAATAGCCGAATTCAAGTGCTGATTCTATAGCATTTTTTTGCTTCTCTGTAAGCTTTGGGACTGTATGCTGGATGAATATAGATGGCTGGCTTTTTTTTATCGTAAGTATCTTCACTTCGGCTATCTTTTTTATATCTTCATAGAATCTTGTTATCGTCTTCTTGTTCCAGCTTCCGATTTCCCAATATTCATATCCTTTCTCAAATGAAACAGGCTTTAGGAAAAACAGCTCTTTTGGCATGTGTGGGGTTATATGATCATCCCCTTCTATCAGGACAAATACCTGGTTTCCCATTGCCTTCATTTCTCTTATCCTGTTGTCTTTCTTCAGGCTCTCTATACACCTGGCCTTGTCCTTCTGCTCTCCTTTGAGGAAGACCATGCCTGTATGATACTGCTTCCCATCTTTCTTATAGGAATTCAGAGGGATGCCTGTCGCAGATATCTTGAACTTAATGGTCTTCTCCAGGAGCCAGTCATCATGCCGTATCTGCAGCCTTGCTGTCCACATGACATTTCCAATGTACCATGACAATAAAAAAGTATTGGCTGCTTATTCCTATCTGGCACTGATGATTTTCCTAAGATAAATTGGTATCAGGCATCCATTGACTGTTTAGCTATATCATGTTTTTATATAACTTATTTTCCTCTTCTCTATATGGATGATATTGTCCTTTTTGAAAGCTTGAATATCTCTTGGAAATATTTCTGCGAGAAACATGGAGAAAGGCCTGATCTAATCATTATGGAAAGCACGATTGGAAACAAGAAAGTCACTCTTGAAGGAGAATTTTTTAGGAGAACTCAAGGAGATATAGTCCTTTCTGATTCATGCGTCAGTGCAAGGCTGATATATGCCTTCTATGACAGCCCGGATGAATTGATATCCAGCATATCCACATGGCATGAATTGCCAACATGGTTTGATGCAACATTCTTCAATACAAAATCTGCATATATCAAGGGCAATCATGAAGGATTAAATATTGAGATATTCGGCAAAGCTGCCAATAGCATTGATTATTGGCTTGAGAATGCCATATGGGCAGGACAGCTTCATGAGTTCTTAGATTCTTTGCACATAACTCATGAATTTGGCGGCGGGCATCTGGCTATAGAGAACAGACCATATGCATTTTCTTCTGATTCTGCAAAAGATATGCTTATGTATCTCTGTTCAAGACACTCTCCTACTTATTTTGAAGTGAATCTTGGAGCTCCAAGGATTGAAATTAGGATGCTGAAATCTATGGAGAAACAGCTTACTTTCGAAGCTAATGAGACTACAGGATACTTAAGGTCGCTACTAGGATATCACTGCATCAGCCAGGTTTCCAGATGGAAATTAACTAGTGCATATAAACTAGACAATAGGATATATGAAGAGATAAAGCATCATCCCTAACTGATATCCTAAAGAAAGCGAGGCGCGCCGAAAGATGGGAATGACTGCCAAGCGAAGCTACCTTGACCCTTTCTCCATCCCGTTACCCTAAAAGCACCAGCTCATCTGATTAGCGCTGCTTCCTTCCGGACCTGACGCGGTTCTCAAAAATGCCAGTCAATCAGGACAGGACTTCTCAGTCCAGGCCAAGACTTCGGTTTAACAACCAAGCCTCTCAATCAGCTTCGACCCCTTCGTGCATCCCGTTTAAGGTCACAGGGTAGGGCGAACACCCCGGTCTAGCCTCAAGGATGGTGAATGAGAAGTGACTTTTAAATGTTTGGTGAAAGTCTGGTGAAAAATCAGATGGTTACGGATATTATGGATAGATGAATAGGCTCATCATCAATAGATAATAGCAACGACGACCCTTTTTATCTGCGAGAACCTTATCTTACCTGGATCCATGCCGTTATTATTGTCGCCTTTCATGAGACAATACCATCCCATGTCATCATAGCCAATCTCCATAACCCTATGGATGATTGTACCATCAGCATAATCTGATTTATATGAAACAATGTCTCCGACATGTATCTGGCTTATGTCCTTAGGGACTATCTGTATTGCGTTTGCGTTCTCATCAATCACAGGGTCCATGCTGTTCGTATCCGTGAACCTTGACCATTGGGCGTCTTTCAGATTTATAGTTATCTTATCATCTTCTACAATTATATTGCCTTCCTGCACCCAATCATGGGGAGAAGGCTGCTCAACATTTTCCATGCCTAATATCCTTGTGACAAAATTCGTATCTTTCTCCTCCCTCACTGACTCAGCATTGGCAACGACGTAAGAGGTTGTGCTGCTGCTCTTGGAAGGATAGCTGAAGCTCCCTAAGAATATACTTGTGAGCATTCCCAGCAGGAACGCTGTCACGACGATAATGGTTGCATTCAGTTTCATTTTAGTACTTATTAGTAGTGGTAGTTTATAAATCTTTCGTTTTTGATGCTACTTAAGAGTGGTTAAAATCGCGAGTTTTATATATAAGAGATGATTAGGTTATTGGATGGATGTCAGAAGAGAAGGTGTGATGAAAGGCATTATCGTCGCAGGCATCATCCTGGCGTTCTTTTTCATAAATAGGAAGCTTTTTTTCATGTCACTTTTCATCTTCCTAAATTATGTCACGCTTGCGTTCAAGCTGAAATATGGATTTGATTTCCCTATTGAAGTCATCTCTTTAGGCACATTCATGTGCGGATACATATATGGACCTATGGAAGGCATGATAATAGCTGCATCTTCTTTTGTCAATCTCGGGCTTACAGGAAGATTAAGCGTCCATAAGACAGTCAATAACCTGCTTTTGGTCATAATAGGGCTTTTTGCGCACCTATTCTCACATGTGCCTATCGCATATGCCGGGATAGGGTTCCTTTTGGTCAGATACCTGCTTGATACTATATTCAACCTCGTGATGCTTTCAAACGTAGATTATTTCAGGAAGATCCCAAAAAGAGCATTCAATGTGCTATTCTACATCTATCTTTATCTTGGTTTCGGCCAGGCAATCGCAGCCATCATGGCGTGACTGCATAGTTCTTTATCTCAATCACCCGATCTATGCTGCTGTCAATAAGTTCACTAATGAATATAGCGTAGGCAAGGTCATCTGCAACTCCAATCTCTTTTAACTTCTGTTTTGATTCTCTGAGTCTCAAGATGATTTCCCTAAGTTTTGGTCTTGAATAATTATAGTATAAATCATATAGGTCCTCTATCATGCCTGATACCAATGCATATGCCTGATAAGCTTTCTTGCTCCTGCTTAATGATATCTTCTTTATATCATCGCCTATAATCTCGAGATAATCAAGCAGGCGTGAATAGACGGTAGAAAGGAAATTATTCTTATGCCCTTTTTTTGATATTATCCTCTGGGCATAATTCGTGAACTTATTCATGAGCAGGTCAGCATCTGATAGGTATATATCAAGGCTGTCTGCATTTTCAAGACACGCGCTTATCATTGATTTAAGTATGAAGAATATCCTTTTTATCGTCGTCTCTATCTCATTCTCCTTTATCTCTGCAAGCTCTGAAAAAAGCGCATATCCCTGCTTCATCTCTGTTATCTCAAGACCGATGTTTTGATAGGCCATCTTCTGCAGAAGCTCCCTCACCTGCATGCTTTTTTTTGTCTTCTCGTTCCTTATCTCAGGCATAGTATACGTTATCTCTACAAAATCAAATCCGGCGGCATAGACAGAATTAAAGAACCGCCAGGCTGTGCTCACATCCATGCCGTCAAAAGAGATGCTTATCTTTGTCTGATAGCTCACCTTATCATATGACATTATGAGCATATTGTCTTTTATCGTCACATCTATCTCGTCGCCTTTTTTCAGTTTGAACCGGTGGATATATTCAAATGGTATAGAAACAACCAATGTGGACGGTCCGGATTTCACTATCTTTCTCTTCATATCTTTAGGAGTTATCTTCTTATTTATATATATTTTGATAAAATATACTGATATATTGATAATCAATAAAATATTGTTATTAACTTTATGTATAAGTTGACTATTCTAAAGTCATTACTATTAAATGAATAAAGGTGAAACAAAAATGAGTGCAATCAATGCAAGTTGGTTTGAAGGCAAGACATTAATAGAAAATCTATATGCAACAGTTAGGTCCGGACGTTTTAAAGCAGGCGGGTCATTGGCAGATGGACTCATGGGACTGCTTGGTGGTTCTACATTCGATGAGAGCGGCAAATTATTCGTATCGCCTGTTTATCATGATGAAAAAACCGATGATTTGGTCACTTTCCCGGGAGACCCTTTGTTAGCCGATCCAAAATCATGCATTGTAGCATTTTCCATCGCAAAGAAAGAATATTCAACTGTTGATTCCAGCTACGTTGTACAGCACCTCGATGCTTTCCCTTATTTTATCAATCAGACAAATGGAAAACTGATGATGAATAAATCAGATATAGATTTCTTGGAATCCATAGGCAAGGAGAATATCACATGTGTTACTTATGGAGTACTTGGAGAAAAGGATTATGGTTTTAGACCAGGCACACAGAATTTAGGGATGTTTGTCTATTATGACTCACATGTGCCTACAAAAATGCCTCAAAGCACAATAACTGAACAAATGTCAGTTGGAGGCATGTTCCAATATCTAAATGAAAATCAAGGACAATTTGGCTCCATCATATTACCTGATGGAGATTTTACTGGCCGTAGACTTGGTTTCCATAACCATAAGCCAGCAGCCTTTGAGAAAATAGGGTATAATATGACAAAAGATGATGGCCATGTAATCTTTTCTTCTGAAAAGATACACTTCAATCCGCCAACAATACCTCACATGACTTATAAATAATCATGAACGAATAAACGTTGAGATTGAGGCAGTGATTTTAAAGTCTGCATACTGTGGTAAGAAATAGGAGTTAGAAACTTTAGAGTCATATTGGCCTGAAAACTAGATAATAAAAGAGCAGAGTCAGCTTAGTTTATCAACTGATGGTAAGAAAACGTGAAATTAATGATTGCTATATCGGAACATGAACCAGAAAAATCTGCTTGCAATTTGTTTTATTTTTTCTAATGGTCCCTACAATAAACTTTTGGGGTTGATATCATGAGCTCCGGAAAAACTATAACTGTCACTCCTACTGTAAGCAAGCATGAGATTATGGCAATTGCACTGCTTGCATCAATTGAAAATGCAGCTGAACTTGCATTCAAAGAGAAAGAAAGAGAAAAGCTTAAAGAGAAAGAAGAGGCTGAGAAAAAGAAGCTTCTTGAAGAAACATTAAAAAAAGAGCAAGAAAGGCAGCAAAATGAACTTATAAAACGAATCACAGAACGTCAAACTGAATATCTAAAAAAAGTGCACGATGTAAGAACTCAGGACGCACAGATAAAAGCTGAACAACAAGCGCGCAGCTCTGTAAAAAATCTTCATCTGATAGAAATAAAATCATTGCCAGAGGGAAAAGAGATGCCTATGTCCTCGCCAAGGATAGCTGTGCGTCCTAATATTGAAGAAATTGCAAGAGACAGCCAATCGCAGCTCAAAAAGATAATTGAAACTTATGACACTAAAATTCAAGAGCAGCTTTCATATATCTGGCATGAAGCAACAGAAAGAATCGGGTACGCTCTGCACAGCATTGCGGATATAAGAGAACTTGTTGGCATTCTTGAGCAGAATCAGATAATCTTGAACGAAGATGTGTTTCAAATAGGTGACAAACTTGACAATCTGGCCAAATCTTTGGCCTACAAAGAGATACTTCAGTTTAGAAAGGCTCAGCAAAGATTATATATGGCACATAAGACATTACAGCATTCCCAGAAAGTATATCTTGATATGCCTCTATCAAAAGATTTATTTGAGCGGCTCAAGAAAGCGGAATTTCAGATTGCAGATTCATATGATAATCTAAGCACAAGCCCTCAAGCTGTCCATGCAATTGCGGAAAGGCTTATTGATGAAACTAATGACCTTAAAGATGATCTTGAAGCGTATGTCCGAGAATATGATTTATTGAGCCTAGATACATTTGAGATGATAAAAAATTTTTCATCAAAATTAGGGATGGGTAATATCTCTTTTTATGTCCAGAGATCAGGCCAAAAAATACCTATGCAAGCAAACTTGAATTTCTTTGCTGAAGAAATAATCACTAATCTAAGATTGGAATTCAATCGGCTTACATTATCGGCATATGGCTATGTCGGTCATCCGTATTATGAAGAATTGTTGCTGACTGCTCCGTCAGATTTGCTTGAGTACATTTCAGTTGATATTGAGTTTAAAAAATTCAGAACATATCCTGAGTTGGAACAGTTACGTCTAATCCATGATGGCTTGATCAAAATTTGCGGAAACTATCAAAATGGAGCTTTTGATGGCGGAAGTTACTCTGAAGCAGTCAAGCAAACAGTTGAAAAAACCATGTATTCTCTGCAGAAGTCAACAGTTTTGGATAAGCTTGAGAGGCTGCTTGTTGATGAATTGCATTATAATCTGGACGCGAAAGGTTTTATCGGTGATGATATCAGGAATGATGCTTATTTGCAGCTCCATACTTCAGATGATGAAATAACTATTGATGCAAAAATATGCACAGTTGACGGAAAACCAGTAATATACTTTAATCAGCATGGAAATCATCCTGAAGAATATTTCAGGGCAAGAGCTATGGAAATCGTTTCAGTTCTCAGACGCCACCAATTAAATGTGGCAGTGGCTGAGAGCACCGGAGATGAGGTTCAACTGCAATCACCGATAAAAAATGCAAAGCGAGAATATAGCGGGGTAGATGAAGTTGGCAAGCCCATTTAGCATTAATGTCGAGAAACCGTTTATTTTCTACTACGGCCCCAGAATTCATGACAGTTTTGTCAATCCTACAGGAAATATTGTCTCTTTTCAGGAAGCATTGATTCATTATTCTGATATAAACAATTCTGTTTATTATAATGGGATTAATGCGAGATTTCCTGACAAAAGGCAACTGACGCAACAAATGATAGATACTCTTGATTTTGTAACAGGCGTACCTTATCAAGTTGCACCACAGTATACCCAGATGCATATCATTGATGAATTAAATGTCAGGCATGGGCTAGGGAGCAGTATCATCATAGATTCACCTGACACGGTCTTTGATGTGCTTCCTACACATGATGCACGTACCAGATTAACTGCTCATCTTCAAAATTGGGCAAATATCAGAGGCAACCCAATTTATTTTATCCTCAATGCGGATAATTTTGGAAGACTTGAAGATATTGCCAGTTCAAATAACCAGCTTCCAAATATAATCAGAAA
>JAMPXQ010000041.1 GCA_023701075.1 Candidatus Woesearchaeota archaeon | reverse complement strand
TTATCTATGGATTCCCACCAAGAATAGAGCCATTCCCAAGTCAAAAATATGTTTGTGATGCCTGCTTCATCTAGAAGTGCATTCCACGCATCCTTGATTTTTAGGAATTCTTCACAGCCGGTTATGAATCCTTGCATCATTTTGAGATGCACCGCCTATATGATTCAATATATTTTTTCGCAGCATTCTTGATGTCATGCCTAGCTCTTATGGATTCAATCGCGTTTTGCCCGATTTTCCGCGCCAAGTCCATATCAGACTGGAGCATTTTTACAAGACAGATTATATCTTTTGTGTCTTTGAATAAGAATCCGTTTCTTCCATGGGAGATTATCTCCTTATGGTTCAGGATGTTGGAACAGATGACCGGAAGTCCTACAGACATCGCTTCAAGCACTGAATTTGGCGAGCCTTCAAGTTTTGAAGGGAAGACAAATATATCAGAAGCCATCAAGTATCTCCTGACTTTGTCCATATGGACTTCGCCGGTCACAATGACCTTTTTCCACTCATTTGGATATCTTGACTTAAGGCTTTGAAAGTACGAACTGCCATAATGCTCTTCATCTTGATTTCCCACAAAAAGGAATCTCACACCATCCAGATATTTCAGGGATTCAAATATGACTTCAAGGTTTTTTCGTTCTATTATCTTTCCGGTATAAGTCATGATGAAACTGTCAGGCGGGATGCCTAGTTCTTTCCTGAGCTTTTTCTTATCTTCTGTCAATTTCCCAAGTTCATACCCATTGTGTATCACTTCAGGCCTATAGAAGCGCATATCTTTTGCAAGCTCCTTGGAATTGACTATGAATCCTGATGAAAAGATTATAGGGAACAGGACTGCGTCTGCGAATCTGGAGAGGGATGTTTTTCCTCTGCTCAGAAAATCACCTTTTGCTGAAAGGCCTAGCCTAAGGAAATAAGGCCGTCTCCCTGATAGCCAAACTGCAGGCAGTGCGAAATAGCCATCAAAGCACTGGATGACATCGAACTTCTCTTTCATCGTGATGAGTTTTTTCCATAGATGGAATATTCCCATAGGGAATTTGAGCGGCCCTGCGTAGATCGTCTCGCATGGCTCATCAACTATATCTGATTCATATCTTAGTGTCAGGAGTTTCACATCATGGTGCTTTGATATCTCTTTGATCAGCCTGATAGACTGTGTGACCTGTCCTCCTCCTTTTCCAATATGGGCTATGACAAAAAGTATCTTCATATTCTGGCCCTCCTGGTTGCATCATAGGCAGAACATGGGACTATATCAATATCCAGGTCTTCTAGGTGATCAAGGACTCTATTGATCTTGTCAAGATAAGGTCTATTCATCTTGCCTGTTTTTGGGTCTAATATATCGCATGGATGGAAGTATCCTGCCAATATCTCATCATTTCCTTCTCTTACGCTTTTTACTAATGAATCAATTATCCCAAATGTGCTTTCTGCGTTCCAATTAGGCGATATCATGAAATTTGAATGCGTATGTATCTTCATGCGATTGGCAAGAGAGATAACCGTAGGGAGAAAAGCATTAGAAAGCCTTCTTGGAATATAGTCATATATCCTGCTGAAAAAATCATTGTACATTATGTGGCTTTGTTCTTTTGAAGATATAGGTAGCTCAAGGATTTTCATATCTCCTTGTTTCTTGTAATTCCCATATGAGGGATTGTAAAGCTTCCTTGGAGAATCTTTCCAATCAAGGATATTATCTCGCTTGCCAAAAAAGCCGCTTGATGAATATCCTGGGACAGCAGTGCAGTCAAGTATTATCTTGTTCCTTTCAAGCTCCTGCATTATCTCGCTGCTCATGGCATTCCAGCCCATCCTGGAGAATCTGGGTGCAGTCCCAATAGTCTTCGTGAATATCTTGATAGATTCATTGACAATTTTCACCTGGCTCTTTTTATCGATTGCCTGCCGCCATATCTTGCCGTCCCATTCCAGCGTATGTATATGTATCCCGAAATTCTTGAGCTTTTTTAGGTATGGCAAAAACCTGTTTAGGGCCTTATTCCTCAAGCATAGGTCCGTCCTAAGGAACCAAGTGACCAAGAATCTCCTTTTCTCAAACAGATCTATGAGTTCATCAAAGTGATTCAGCCATTCGAATCTTGGGACAACATTCTTGACATCATAATCAGTCCCGAATTTTGCCCATCCTGGCATATAACTAGGATGATTATCTTCAGTATCAGCAAGAAGGCAGACATAGAGCTTAGCCATTTCGCTTCCTCTTTTGCTCATCTGCTATGATTTTTCCATAGATTTCCGCAGTCTTTTTGGCCATCTCTGATTGTGTGAATCTCTTAAGGACGAGTGCTCTTGCAGCCTTGCCTAGCTTCGCTCTTTCCTTTTTTTCATTGATGAGCCTTGATATCGAGTCCCTTAATGCATCTTTATCTCTGGGTTTTATGAGACAGCCATTCACGTTATCTGTCAACATCTCAGGTATGCCGCCAACACGCGTAGCTATGACCGGAAGTCCGCTTGACATGGCCTCAAGAAGGCTTATAGGAAAAGATTCACTGAAGCTTGGAAGCACGAAGATATCGCATTTCTGGTATAATAGATTGATCTTTGCATGATCCACTCCGCCGATGAAAGTGACATTGCCCTTATTTTTTATCTTGGAAGATAATTTCTTGATATTCCCGTTTCCTGCAAAGATGAAATGCGCCTTGTCACCTATCTCATTTGCAGCATCTATGAGGAGCTCTATGCCTTTCATATAAAGAAGCCTTCCGCAAAAGAGTATCTTGGGTTTTTTTAAATTATCAAGAAACTTGAAATCACTGTTCTTTCCTGGCTTGAATACTGATTCATCGACCCCGTTATGTATGACATATATTGACTTGCTTTCAGGGATGAACGAGGAGACATAGCCTGATACGCATATGAAATGGCTTGTCTTTTTGATATAGGATTCCTGCATCAGCTTGATATAAGGATATGCAGCCTTGCTCAGGAACTCTACAGGACTGCTCCTAAGGATGAATTCTTTTAGCGAAAAACCATAGTCAAACTGAGTGTCTAATGTTGTATGGACTGTCACGACATGCGGCACGTCAAGTTTCCTATAGTCTAGGAAGATGTCCGGCATATGGACAAGCCCTGTAGAATGTACCAGGTCAAATTTATGCACTTTATGGAGAAGCGGGAATTTTCTAGCGACCTCGACCTGGAAGCTGAAATTATAGAAGAAAGTATCTTTAGCCTCAGATATATAGTGGATTTTAATTTTCTTGAAGCAAGCTGGAATCTTTATTTTGCCTCTCTTTGGAGTTATCACATGGATCTCCAGATTGCTTGATTTGACCAGCTCTTTGACAAGGCTGACTGCATATGTCCCAGCGCCCCCAAGAGCAGGCAGGAACTCAGGAGCTATTATTGCAATTTTCATTACTGTCCGGAAGCAGCAGAGTATTTATAAAGCTAGTGTGAAATGTGCTGCTAAAAAACAAGAAAAAAACAATGAAGGCAGAAGACGAAAGGATGCAGAAGAAAACATAAACTATGCTCAACTTGAAAAAAAATGCAGCTTGCAGCAAAAAATGAGTCCAAAAATCCCTAGTTTTAAATGCATTGGCTGATTGCTAAATTATTGATGAGACATGGATCAAAGCATAATGATGGCCTTAGCAGCCTCATTCACGCACTTTATCTCTTCGGGGTTTTTGGGGCTTTTAGTGTACTCATCGACCTTGACCATGTTCTCGTATTGCTTGAGGAAGAGATTCCGATTACTGCCCACAGCCTCATCACTTATGCAGGAAGGCCGCTTCATCTACCTGTTCTCATTGTCATTGGGGCTGTTTGCATCTATAGCCTTGCATCTCTATATAGATTACGTTCTCATTCACGTTGACTTCTGGATATTCAGGCATTGAACTTTAAGAAAATTCGTTTATTATCGGCTCTGTAGAAGATCTCGTATTAGCATCAAAAAGTTCAAATTCTTAAGAGTACATATCTTCAGCTGACAGGGGGAGGCCCCATCCGGAGACATCAGTTATCAAAGAACATATGCCAAATTTGGTCTGATGCTAATCAAAAAAAATATTTTCTACAGAGCATTTATTATCGCTAAATATAAAAAGGCCATGACTATTGGAATCTATAATAAAAGAGGTGTTTGGGGATTTTAGTTAGATACGAATGCGGGAAAGATTCAGTTGAAGGCATCGGTCCATCAAAATTCATGCTCACATGCAACGGTTCCTATTTCTATAACTGCCCAAGCAGCAAGTTTCGTGGCCTGTTTTTTCCGGTATTCAAGGACAATCATGACTGGACACTCTTCAAGACGATAGACTCCATCAATATAGATGGGATGAAGAAAATTATCCATCATATGGATAGGATTGAAGTGGTCTGTGAAAAAGGGACATTGGCCTTTTCATTTGAGAATAATACGCTGATCATTGATTGCGATTATTCAGGAAACCTGATATTCACATTGGATATGCGTGAGATCTATGATTATGATGACAAAGGAAGGATATATTCAGTCAAGACAGAAAAAGGGTTAGTAAAGGTAGAATACAAGAAATTCTGGGATAGCATGCTTGAGAGCATGAATTATACAAAGAACCTGTTCATCAAGACAGGAGCAAAAGTGGATATATTAAGCAGCTGGAGGCTGCAGCCTTATTCAGAAGATGCGAAGAGGAAATCTGATCCTTCAAGCCTGTTTGTCTATGATGCATTCAGGCTGACGTTGGCCGGAAAGGAAAGGATCCTGATATCTGAAAATCAGGAAGAGAAGAGATATGAACGAAAAAAGATACCTAAAAAGACAGACCTTGCATATCAGTTGTCATTGAAATCGCTCTATGACCTTTATGTAGAACGGGAAAACAGAGGCTTTTACGCAGGCCTTCCGTGGTTCTTCCAGTTCTGGACAAGGGATGAAGCAATATCTATGAAAGCCTTATTGATAGAGAAAGAATACGACCTTGTCAGGGACCTGCTACTTAAGAGGCTGGATATGATGGTAGATGGGAAAGTGCCAAATAGGTTCCCGCTCTCAAACTTATCTACTGCCGATGGCACAGGTTTTGTATTCTTGAGGCTCCATGAATTATATGCAATGATAGCTGAAAAAAAAGAGCAATACCTCTCAAGGCCGCAGCTGGATGGCATCAGGGCTAAGCTGAAATGGGTCATAGAAAGCCACAAGGAACTCCTAGAAAAAAACGGGCCTCTGGAGACATGGATGGACACATCATTCAGGGATGATACCAGAGAAGGATATAGGATAGAGATACAGGCGCTTTGGCTGAGGATGCTTCGGTTCTATAATGAATTGGCTAAAGACCTAGGGCAAAAACCAGACTATGCCTTTGAAGCAGATGTGAAAAGAAAAGTGAAAGAGACCTTTTTTCATGAAGGAAAGTTGAAGGATGGATCAGCCGATGATACAGTGAGACCGAACATATTCTTGGCATACTATATCTACCCTGACCTTTTGGAGAAATCAGAATGGGAACATGTCTTTGATGACGCACTTCCTAAGCTCTGGCTGGATTGGGGCGGGCTTGCGACAATAGATAGATCATCGCAATTGTTCTTGGGTGAATACACTGGAGAAGACAACAAGAGCTATCATAGGGGCGATTCATGGTACTTCATCAACAATCTGGCCGCAGTATCCTTGATAAGGCAAAATAAGGCAAAGTATCTCAACCATATAATGAAGATAATCGAAGCATCAGAAAAAGACCTGCTATGGCAAGGGATAATCGGAAGGAACTCTGAGATAAGCTGCGCAAACTATCAGGCAGCAAGCGCATCCCTCATGCAGCTATGGAGTTCCGCCACATTGATTGAACTGAAATGGGAATACAAAAAAGGATAGAAGAGCTGATACTTGTAGCTTTGATCTCGATGAACGTCCTTGAGATGTTCAATCTACTGCCAGGTGTCGCAGGATTCTTCAAGGCAGTGATGTCTTTTACTGCAATAGGATTTGTATTATATAAAGTGAGCCTATCTGAAGTGTTTTTTGGAGTGACAGACAAAAGGATAGATTTCTTCCTCATATTCAGCTACTTCACCCTGATAATAAGCAAATTTGTCCAATACTGCATCTCAGCATACCAGGAAGCAGAGATATTGCAGGAATTCTTCGGGTTCATAATAACAAATGCAGTCCCGGGAGAGAATGGTTTCTTGGGATTCGAGAAGATAGGATTCATTATGGGTGTAACTTTGCTTGTCCTTATATCTATTTATGTCACACTTAAGGTGAATTTCAAGGAGCCAAGCATCCTAAGTACGATCCATATAAAGAACACGAAGTTTCCAATGACCCTGATAACTCTATTTGGATTCTTCATCATCTTCTTCAATCCGGTTATGGAATGGTTCACATTGGTCATAGATACTCCTCTTGTAGTGATAGTGCTATTTGTCTACATCTTCAAGATGCACGATGCAGGGAAGAATATGGATGAAGAAGAGATACTCTTCAAGATATCAGACGCAGCTGAGACATTTGTAGAGGATTTCATAAGCCTCTTCCATTCAAAGAAGACAATTTTCCTAGGGATAAGCGCACTCCTTGCACTGCATCTTGTTGCAGATATCGGCGGATATATGATCCCTTATGCATTTTCCTCAGGCTCATTATATTCTGAAGGCACAAGCATCGCGCAGATATTTGGAGCAGACAAGGCACATATAACTGTCCAAAGCGAGCAGATAATCCTGCTCTTTGATTATATCCTTTCAACCTTAGGCATGATGCTTTTGCTGCTGTTCCCTGCAATCCTATGGTACATGGTATATAGGAATAATCTGGGGAGATTTCCAAAACTGATCCTTGCATTGTTCTATGCCTGCTTGGTCTTGATGGTCTTTACACCAGTATATACATTTGGAAGGTTCAGTGAAGATAATATTGTGGGAGTGAAGATCACTGCAAATTCTATAAATGACAGGCCTTTCATCAAATATATGGTGATTGCTGCAGTGACATTTATAGTAGTCCTTGCCCTGTCATACATTGAAGTAATAAATCTGTTCCTCAACTATCTATTAGCGATGATAGGCCTTGGTTTTTTTGGGGCCTATCTCTATAATTATTTCATGAGCACGATAGCTTATTACATTGGATTCATAAATCAGCTTGCGCTCTCAGGGACAATAGACAATCTGTATCTGATACCATTCAATGCGATTTTCCTGATCTTATTGTCAATCTTCTATATGTTTGGGTATCTGACATTTGCAGTAGAGATATTTGAATGAAGAATCAACACAGTCATTATAATTAAGAAAGCTATTATAATTACAACGCCAGAAATTTAATGATTAACCAAAAACAAAAAACTACCAGCGTTTATCCTGGCCCTGGTTCCTGGACATATGTTCAATGTTCGCAAGCCTCTGGTTGATTGCTTCAAGGCTGGCTTTCAGATAATCTAATTTAGAAGATATGAGTTCAAGATCCTTTTGGAGAGGATTATGTCTTTGGTCCATGAATTCAGGATATTCTGAAGGATGCTGTCCTTCGCCCCTTCCTTGCCTCAGGCTTTCACCCATAGGCATGTTCATCCTAGGGTCACTTGTAGGTTGCTGCTCAAAAGAAGGGATGCTATGGCTATCCAAAGGATTATGCGGCAGGCCGTCGCCGAAATTCGGCTGCTCATTTCCTAGGCCAAGATTATTCCCGTTAAGAAAGTTATTGTTGTTCACAGGATTATTGTTTATCGGTGGAAATCCGAAATCATCTTTCTTCTTGAAAGGATTGATATTATCAAAAAAACCCATATCGATGCTAGTGATATTCTAGTATTTAAGCCTTTCGAGACGTAACTATGCCTGTTTCGCACACATACATCTTGTCAGAAAGTGAATTTATTGAATAGAGCAAGAGCCCTATTCCAAGCACTTTGAGTTCCATGCCAAAAAACGGCAATGCAGAAAAAAAAGATGCAAGCCCAAGGTAAGATGCAAGTGTGATGCCGCATGTCGGACAGCCTGAGACAATGACACCCATGACGCTTGCAGCCGCAGTCGTATGTGCCTCTTTCTTTGCGAACTGTGAAGAATAATCAAGCTTGTGCCAGAGGAGCGAGACATTCAGCCCGAAAAGGACCGCAAGCATCATCTGAAGCGCTGTCTGGGAATAGATGTACCAAGCGCCGATATTATAGTAAGTCTCTTCAAAGTAAGTGTATTTGAACATGATGAATATTATCAATACAGTGGATAAGAAGAATATCAAGAGATATTTCCATTTCACCATCACTGATCTAATGTTTCCGATATCCATAGTTTTCCTCTATCTTGTTTATTTAATAAGCTTATGCTTTAGTGAAAAAAACAGCTGCTTTCCTGCACAGTATATGCCGTAGGGAAAGTTTTTTATTGATTGATGAAAGTCATACTACTATGGAAATCAATTCTTTGCTTCTCGCTGTGTTTTGCTTATTTCTGATATGGCTAGGCTATAAGATAGGACTCATGATAAAGGACCAGGAATGGAAGGATAACCTGCCGAAGTTGAAGCAGGAAAGCATAAAGAAATCCAGGGAAGTGCTTACCGGCCAATTCACTGAGCAGTTAGCTCCCTATATGCCTGACTTCCCATATTCTCCGACAGAATGCCGCTTCATAGGAAAACCGATAGATTTCATAGTCTTTAAGGGCATGGACAGTGGAGAACCAAACGAGATAATATTTGTCGAAGTGAAGAGCGGCGAGAGCAAGCTGAGCGAGAGGGAGAAGAAGCTAAAAGACGTCATTGAGAAGAAGAATATCAGCTGGTTCGAATACAAGAAGAAGAAATAAACTTTCTGGTTGAATAGATTTAAACCTAGCATATATATTATAGTTACTACATAATAGTAACATGGTAGTTGACGAAGATAATGAAAAATCACAAAAAAAGAAGATCGACCCAGCATTATTGACTGTTGATGATGCAATAAGTTCTGCAAAAAAAAGCCATCATGCTTTTTTGAATCATAAACTGCATCAGAATCTAGGCGATATCGCTCTAGCCAATTTTTATGTCACTGCAGCATGGATATTGAATGAAAAACCTGAACTATACTCTGATTTCAAATTCCCGCATTTCTATGGTGCAGGCGATGCTATTGACACATTTAATGTCAGAGCTGCCACATACGGACTTCTATGTGCATATGCTGAATCTTTGGATGTGCCATTGAATGGATCTGAAGCATTCCATGATAGGGCGAGAACTATGGAAAAATCATACAGGTCTCACGCAAATGCCAATTATGATAAAGCAATTATAAGGATGTATGAATCACTTGCATCTAAATTAGGTCATGCTAATTTGACTGAAGCATTAGACTCAGTAAAAAATGATGCACAGAATATGTTTTCTGTACAGAGTTCAAAAGTCATTGGGTTAAGCGTTTATGATGCAGCAATTCAATTATTGGAAAATAAAGCAAAAAGCATCCAGTGATTGAGTTTATTTTTATTATTTTAGTTTAGGTAGCAACATTTAAATATACTATATTTACGGCATTATTATGGTATCATATCTTGAGTTCACGCCAAAGGAATTCAAACAAGGTGTACTTGAGGCATTTGATGCTATATATAATCGTAAGATTAATTCTCCTCTTGGTTTTGATCAAGAGAATATACTCCAGGAAATTAAGGACATCTGCATCAAGTATCATAGTATAACTGACAGGTATTCTTATTTGGGCCTATTTGAAGAGAATAAAGATAATTTCCTCTTCTATGCTTATATCAGTGAATTTCCGGATGGAGACAGT
>JAMPXQ010000040.1 GCA_023701075.1 Candidatus Woesearchaeota archaeon | reverse complement strand
TATGAGCTTCACGTTCAATGTCAACGGAAAAGATTTCACTGTCCCTGAACAGACAAGAGAGATACTAGGGAAAGCAAAGGATGAATTCGTATTCAAATTGGACGAATGCGCTGCCGGAGACACAAAGAGCGGGAACTATAACCTGATCGCTGCCCCGACAAAAAGAGAATGCAAGTATGAGCAGTATCCAAGGAACGTGACAAAGACCATACTTGAAGAGAAGCAAGTCAATAAGGAGAGGATTGTCGAGAAGGAAGAGACCCTACTCCAAAGCATACTTGGGACAAACAAGGAAGATAAAGTATAAACTATAAACAGCTATTTCATTTATTCTTTTTTTCAAATATCATGAAGTCCATCAGATTCCTTTGAAAATCATGTTCATCTAGAACTATGTGATTTGTGAATATCATCAAAACCAGTTTATTGAATCGATAGAAGCGTAATCTGATTATAAAAACTTTTTCAGAGAAAAAATTACGCCCCTACGAGGATTTGAACCCCGGTTCCAAGATCCGCAATCTTGTGTGCTATTTGCTCTTCCAAGGACAATATGGAATCCAAGCTACACCATAGGGGCGTATACCTAGATGATTTAACTGCAAATTTATTAAACTACTGATTCAAGAACTTGCCGTTCATCTCATGGAGCGCAACGATAAAGAGTGACTCTGACCAGCCTAAAGGATTATTCTCATTGAACTTCTTTGAATTGGAAAAGAAAAGCTCAGGTATGCCTGACTCTGTCTGTGTCTTCATCATGCGCTCGATGAATTTCTCCGCCTTCTTCCTATTCCCCATCCTCTCATAGATTATAGCAAGCCAGGACAACCCGAAGGTCCACTCCGCCTCCTCGCTATATCCGTCAGGGTTCTTGTTATAATAATGATCGTTCTTGTAGCGGATGACTCCCATCTTCTTTAGAAGCAGGTATTCTACGTTCGTCAGTATCTCATCCCTTTGCTTTGGCGTTACTATATCATAAGGGAATATCAAAGACAGCAATGACAAATCTACAAATTTCTTCTTCGATTCCCTTGGAAGCAGATGATTTAGCGTCTCCTCACCATGCCTTATCAGCTCATCAGGAACGTCTATATCTTTAAGACGGCTTATCGCTTTTAGGCCTGCGACGCACGCACCTACTGATGAAGCATGCACTTCTTCATCTTCTTCCCACATGCCTGAATCCAGGTCATGCCAATATTCTATACTTGCAAGATATTTCACTAATTTATTCACTATCCTTACCTGGTCTGGCGTCCTTAGTATGCTCCTCTTGTGATGATGCTCAAGCTCCCCTATCCTGAAGAGAATAGCACCTATGCTATCATTCTGCTTGTTGCCCCAATCCTCCCAGAACTCGTCGAAATTCTTCGGGTCAAATCTTGCATGGATATATTCATGCTTGAACTTAGGCTTCTGTGATATTGCATGATCAATCTTATACTCGTGCTTGAGGAATATCTTAAGAAGCGCTTCATATGTCTTCCCGACTGTATCCCAGTCCCCGATGACCTCGAATGCCAGGCACTCATAGAAATTGTCCCTAAGCCATGATTTGTTATAGCCTGTAGAAGACTCTTTTTTTGATGCTGCGAAAAGGCCTGACTCATATTGCAGGTTCTTCAAAATGCCCAGGTGCTGCTTCATGAGCTCTGCATATTTCAACATACAATAATCATCATGGAGAGGATTTTTTAAATATTGCTATTGTGCTAGGGCCTCTGCGGCCTACCTTTGGGCCATCATGGACCTCGAACCCCGCTGACCTGAGGCTGTCCCTAACAACCCTTGCGCACGAATATGTCAAGAGAACGCTGCCATCTGACATCAATGAGGCTATATCTGAGATGAAACTCTCTGTCCACATCTCCGGGTTCTTCTTTGGTGAGAAGGCGTCAAGAAAACACGCATCGAACTTCTTTGTGATCGTCTTTATTGTCTTTACTGCGTCACCTACCTTTATCTGCAGATGGATGTCTTTGTCTTCATAGAAATAAGAACCAGTTATCGGGTCAAGCTCCAGCTTCCTCAGTATATGATAATGCTTCAATGGCGGCTCCAGTTCCTTGAGGCTATCAAGAACAAGGTTCTTTTCCAATGAGATTATCTCTATCTCGCAGCCATTCTCCATTGATTTGTCCACAGCTGCCACTGCATTATATCCCAGACCAAATCCGATATCCAAAATCCTTATCTTCTTCCTCTTGAATAGGCCATCTATCGGCTTTATGAACTTCTCATATGTCTCTTCTATAGCCCCTGTGAATGAATGGTATGTCTCATCATATTCTTCATTCTTGAAAGTATATGAGCCGTCCTTTGTCCTTATTTTTTCCATCCTGCATAAAGAAATTGCATTGTGATTAAAAGAGTTTACTAATTTATCCGAAAACGATTCATGAAAAAAGATAGATGAATGCATTCCCTAGAACCAAGAACAAGAAAAGGTTTGAGATAAAGCCTGACACATGCTCAAACAGTATCTCTTCAGGAGAAGTGTGGATCATCAGGTTGATGCCTAAGCAGAGCAAGAATTTCAAGGAAACTAAGACCAATCCAATCACTACAAAGCTTGCAAGGCCAAAAACAGACATTATGACATTTGCAAGACTGTTAGCTATAAGTGAGATGACTGTATCCATATCCATCCTAGCTGTATACAGATGGATCATGAAAGTAGATATAACTAGGAGCATGATGCCATAATGCAGGCCCATCACCCTTGTGATGAAAAGGCTTGCGAACAGATGAGGTGCAGTCGTTATCCTTATAGTCATCATGTCTGTGTGATAATTTATCACTGCACAAAGCGCAGCCAAGAGAAGGAACAATAGCGGCTTAGCCTTTGTTATGACTGTAAAGACAAGCAGGACTGCT
Organism: Candidatus Woesearchaeota archaeon; assembly: GCA_023701075.1. Taxonomy (GTDB): domain Archaea; phylum Nanobdellota; class Nanobdellia; order Woesearchaeales; family GW2011-AR15; genus GW2011-AR15. Next base: position 6,920 of record JAMPXQ010000040.1, on the reverse strand, counting down.
AACATCGCGTATATGAAATATAATGATCTTCTAGACCTTGGTTTTGCTTCCTTATATTTCTTGAACCTGTTTTCTATCTCAATCTCACGCATAAAGTATTATAGGCTTTTTTCATACTTAAATGTATGCAATAGCCAATCATCAAATCATTGGCTATATCTGGACGACTCAATCTATCCAATCATCATCCTAAGAAAAATCTATAAACTAAACGACATTGCATCTATTCCATGCCATTAAAACAAGTCATACTGATCCGAGACGACCTAAAGCTCCCTAAAGGGAAGATGGCAGCGCAAGCTGCACATGCAAGCGTCGAAGCTGTCCTCAGGTCTGAGAAAGACAAGGTGAAAGAATGGCGGATGGAAGGCATGGGGAAGATAGCCCTAAAAGTCGAGAATAAGACTGAACTCTATAGATATCTGCAACTTGCTAAGGATAATGATCTTGTTTGCGCTCTCATAACTGACGCAGGGAAGACAGTCATCGCACCAGGCACTGAGACCTGCCTTGCAATAGGACCTGATGATGAAGACAAGATCGATGAACTGACCGGAAAACTCAAACTGATGTGACAAAACCTATGAAAGTCTCAAGCGGGCCTGCGAGCGACATCAGATAGACAATATTCATCATGAATGGAAGCCCTATCTCAGCCAGTATCTCAGGGACTGAATCTCCTGATGCCTTTGCAACTATAAATGATATTGAATAATTAAGTATTGCTGCCACCATGCCTATGATGAATATATCCTGAGTGAACAGAGATGTCAGGAAAACTATCACTATCTCAAGCGGCAGGGTCGCCAGGCTTTTTAGATCTATGTCTCCTGCAAATGCCTTTGGAAGGAATCCTGCAAAAATCAGGAGAAGCATCGAATATGCAATCCCCATCCCCCTCTGGACAAGGATAGATAGGAAGAATACATGCCCAAAATTGAATTTTATGTCTCCTTTATATGAAACGACCTGCAGAGCAATAGACAGTATCATAATCAGTGTGAAGATGAACAACGCCTTATAGAAGAGCAGAGCTACCAAAAGGAACAACAGGACTATAAGGAAAAACCTTATCTGCCGTATATTACGCATAGACCCCAGGGTTACGAATGTGAATTAGTTATTAAATGTTTATATGATAGGCTGACAACTAAGATATATGCGAGATAAGAGATGACTTCAAGGAGGGAAGGATTGCCGTTATACCCAAATAGACCTACAAAAATGCTCCCTACTGCACCTTTTTCATGGAATGCTGGATAAATGCCGCTGCTTGCCAACGGAGCTTGGGGGTTTATGTCCCAAACATGCTCAACTATAGGACTTAGCAATCCTGCTTCCTCGAACTCATGCACGCCATGCGCAACAAGCCCTGCTGCAAAGAATATCAATAGCACGCTTGAGATATTGAAGAATTTCTTTATATCTATCTTTATGGATGCCACAAATATCAGAAAACCTAGGATCGATGCCACTGCCATCCCTAGAAGGCCTGATATGATAGAAAAACTTCCTGAAACTGCGGCGGCACCTAGAAAAATCACTGTCTCTACACCTTCCCTTAATATTGAGATGAATATAAGCATGAAAAGGCCAAGCTTGCCATTCTTATCAATCTGCATGGATACCTTATGCTTAATCTCTCTTGCGACACTTGCGCGCATCATCCAGAGTATCATTGTCGTAAGGAGCACTGCACCTAGTATCATTGTCGTGCCTTCAAACACCTGCTCAGCAAACCCTTCAAATGCGCCAAGGAGACCAGAAAATAAGAGCGCTGCAGCGATGCTCCCCAAGACACCAAAGACTATGCCCATGTAGGCTACATTATTGTACTTCTCATTCTTTGTCTTCTTGAGATATGCAAGGATTATGCCTATTATCAATGCGGCTTCCAATGTCTCTCTGAAAGCTATCAAAAATTCTGATATCATATAAGTTCGGAATGCCGAACTCTTTAAATATTTAACCGAACAATAGTGTTAATATAATATAGAATAGATGTTTTTTGTGAAGATGGAGTAAAATCAGATTACAATCCATGAAGAGATAACATTATTTTTTCATGTTATTTTGACATATATAATATAGTAGCACCATAATTCATGTTTGCTGAACAATTCATGCCACATCCATCATCTAGGCTGCCGTATCTGCCCTTAATGCCTAAAGGAATTATTATATCGTTGGCTGCCCTGATCTCCTCACTGACTTCAAATGCACTTAAACGGACACTCATAGCCATATTGAATTTTTCCTTTTTAAAGACTATAGTACTAAAATCATTAAGCAACTTAGAATCTCCTTCTACTGCAGCAAGCCAAGCCGGATGACCCATGACTTGATCCATCGATAATGAAGTATTATAAATTGTTTTTCCGAAATAGTCCTTTCCTGGACCAATGCTTTGAGCCGTCATCCTATGAAGGTTTGTTTCATCATATGGAACTGCAGTACCACCTGCATGCCTATCCAGAAGAGTACCTTTTAAGCCATCAAAATTTGTTACTATATGGCCCAAGCCATGATCTTGCCCTAACGTGATCAATTCCTCTGACAAAGGGATTATTTTAACTTCTTTTGTCCAAGCCTTATAGGCAATTGCACTGCAAGTATCAAAGGAATTATCAAGTATAGAGTGATTTCCAGACCTATACGCAATCACTATCTGTTGAAGTGTTTCTTTAAAAGTCAACGGCCTAACCATTGTTACACCATCTATTTCAATAACCGGCTGCAACTTCGCCTTGCCGTTTGCATGTGCTGTCTGCAATACATTAAGCGCCTGCATATAAGTATCTTCTGAAATAATTTTAATTGCCATTTTTTACCTCTAAGCTTATTAAGTTAGTGATAAAAATACAGTTATATAAAAAGATTTAGTCAAAAAACCACTAAAAAGTAGTTAAATTTGTTGGAAAAAGAACCAAGGGAAATATAGACTAAAAAGCAAATAATATTCTTTTATACCAAAGATAAACTAACCTAGTCAAGAATCATTAATATAGTCCCATGAATTACCTAGTTCCTATGCTTCTCCTTCCCTAAATTAAAAATGTTCAGCCTTGCTATTGATGCGTCTGAGAATGCATGCTCCAAGTTACATGCTTCCTCATGAAGCTGCTCTTCCGGAAGCATCAGGGTATCTTTCAAGAATTTTTTTATGACAAGGTATTTCCTTAGGACATTCATCGCTTCCATAATGCCTTTATCTGTCAAAGTTATCGTACCAAACGACTCGTATCTTATCACTCCTTCTTCTGCCAATTTCTTCAGCATCTCAGAGACTGAGCTCTTAGACACTTTCATCTTTCGTATCAGGTCCATAGGCTTAGGATCCTGATCCCTCAGCAGATATATCTCTTTTAGATACATCTCTTTAGAGATCTTATTCTTCTGATCCGCATGCATGGAATATTGATTAGAAAAAAGATTTATAAGGTTATCTTTTCAGGATCCATCCCTATGGCCTTTATGCTGCATTCCCTCATGACTTCTATGCCAGCTGCGCTAAGCTTTTGGAAAATCTCCTCTGAATCTGCACCCGGGTTCAGGTACACTTTCTTTATGTTATGCTTTATCAATTCATCTGCGACTTTTGTCCCGACCTCTGAAGGGACGTAAAGCGATGCCACTTCCACATCAAGAGGGATCTCTGATACTGAATTATAACAGATAAGGCCTTCTATCTCCCTCTCGGTAGGGTTCACAGGGAATACTACATGGTCCTTGCTCTTATACGCCCTTACAGCCTTATTGCTGTACTTATCCTTATCTTTTGACGCACCTATTATGGCTATCCTCATCTCCCTTCTTGGAATTCTTGATATTATTAAAGGTTTGCTATGAAATTCCCTATTTTGAAAAAATTTATAAATCAATAACTTACATAATATGACAATAGATAATAATAAACTTACAATATATGACATTAAAACTTACATAATATGACAATTAATCTTACAAAATATGACAAAGAGCAGCTACTAGGAGAATTCAAAGAGTTCTTGCTGCAAAAAAATGATGATAATCTGATAATACCTTCAGAGATATTCTCAAACGACATCAGCCCTTTTGAATCAATAGTCAAATACCTCCATGAGAACTGCGATATCGGATATTCTGATATCGCCAAGACATTGAATAGGGATAGGCAAGTCATATGGAAGACATATGAACGAGCGGCAAAGAAAAAAAACACGAAATTCAAGATAGGCAAGAAAAGCGCAAGGATAGATATCCGCAGTTTCGACCTTGAGAACCTATCCTTCCTTGAGAACATAATATTATACCTAAAAGAGGCACAAGGGCTGAAGAATTCTGAGATAGCAAAGATGCTGAAAAAAGACCCCAGGACCATCTGGACATCATATAGCAGGGCCATGAAGAAGAGAGGTGAGAGAAGATGAACCCACCTTTCAAAAATGAGCCACTCAAGGAATTCATAGATAATCTGAAACCAAAAGAACGCAAGAAGCCTATGGAACATATGGCATTCATCATGCTCTTTGGAATATTCATCCTTGGATGCTTCTTATCTATAAGGCCTGAATTCACAGGGATGGCCACATATGGAAGAGATGCTGAAACAATAGAGATCGGTAAAGTATTCCATGAAAATTCATCACTTGTCATAGACCTTAGCAGCAATGTGACTTCTATCAGGATGTCCGGAGAGATCATAGGGAATGGGACTGCAAAAGTATATGCGAATGGACTATTAATCCTGGATAGTTCAAAGCTAAATAAAAACAAGAATAACCTCATCACTGGATTTGTAATAGAAGACATAGCTAATGAAAGTGATGTTGAACCTATGCCGGTTCCGCAGATCACTGATGAGCCGTCTGTGCAGATATCAGAAAATGATGAACCTGGACAGATCATTGAAGAAGCTACCTATGATGAGACTGCATCTGAAGAAGAGGCACATATAAACAACCTGACTTATGACATTGAAGAAACGGAGAATCCTAATATCAATACCCCATCAGAAAATGAAACCAGTGCCAATGCATCTCTGGATGGAATCGGAACTGTGAGTGAAAATGCCAGCAGCAATGTTGAAGGAAATGATTCCTTGCCTTTGCATATCGATGAGACTTCAGAAGAAATACTGATGCCAAATAATTCTACTGATGATACTGATGCGTCTGCAGATGTAATCCCCTTGAATGAGACTGAGACAAACAACAGCATAACGGAAATCACAGATGCTGCATCAGAGACTTTCACAAAAATAACCTTTGAGGATCATTGCGCAGATACGTGCATAGTCTCTATCGATGGAAGAAACATGACTTTCCATATAATACTTAATGACGCTATCCTAAACCTAAGCAGCATCACATACATATTCAGATATGATGAAGATGAGAACCTCACTACAGATATCCCAATAAATATCACTGCCAATATCTCGCAGAACATCAGCCAGAATACTACCACTAACATAAGCACAAACGCAACTGCTAACCTAACCCTGAATCTAACAAGCAACCTGACTACTAATCTGACTGCCAACATGACTACCAATGTGACTGCTAACTTGACGGCTAATATAACTACAAACGTGACTGCCAATCTGACTACGAACCTGACCATGAACGTGACTACAAACCTCACGATGAACCTGACGATGAATATCACTATGAATCTAACTCTCAACCTGACGATGAATCAGTCCATCAATATGAGCATGCTTGAATTGGCAATAATCTCTGAGAACTATTCTTATGTGGAGATAAATAAACCAGTGCAGTGGATCAGGATAATCAATGCATCGCTTTCCAACAAGACCATACTTCCGGATGATGCGTTCAACATATCTACCGGCGAAGAGACTTTTGTGGAGATCGATGAAGTGGAATACGGCCTTGATGAATACAATGACATAGCACTCTCCCATAACCTGGAAAGGGAATCAAAGAGGATGCAAAGGCCTGTACATGAAAAAGAAGCTATCAAGGTATATGAGAAAGTCACCTCAGCAAACAAGAAGATAATATCATTAGATGCACCTGATGTGGCTGTTCCAGAGAATGTCACATTAGAATTCAGACCTGATGATGAGACAACCAGACTCACATATTTCACACAAGGACCTTACACTGAAGAAAAGGACTTTGGAAAATTCAGAAAGCAGATGACTATCTCTTCGGACATACATTATGAGAATGTTTTGACCTATACAGACATAACTGAAGCAAAAGAGGATGCAATAAAAGTCTATTGGATAAAGAATGGAACAAAGTATATTTTTGAGGATGTGACATATATAGACACGGACAGCAATGGGTTCATCGACAGGTTGCAGTGGATGACGCCGCATCTGAGCAACCAGACATTTGAGATATCAATAACTGTACTGAATCCTTACAGCTACCTAAGAGACGGAGACATATGGACTGTCGCATTCAATACAACTGGGATAGGGAACTTGACAATCTCATCTCCGAATGCAAATTGGACCGAATTCCTGACTGACGATACCGGAACTATCGATGAGATGAGGTTCATAAACCTCAGCTGCGGAAACAACACGCTTGGCAGCAGCATAAAGATAATCGACCATGATAATAATAGATATGGCTATCCTGAACTATCTCCCACAGAGTCAATAAAGGCAACACAGATAATCATTGAGAACTATGAATGCAATTCAACAGGATATTTGACTAATCACATGAATATTGCAGGCTATGCAACCTTGTTCTTTGAGTTTTCAAACCAGAATTCAACTGTCACAGACTATGCATATGATCCTGACAAATTCACTGTAAAATACCTAAACTTCTCCAATACTGCATCCAATAAGGCATATTTGAGATCGAATGCCACAAACCATGTATCTAATATCTCTGTTGGCGATTTCGCTGCAGCAAACAATCCTACTGCAACTGAAGGACGGGATGGATATG
>JAMPXQ010000039.1 GCA_023701075.1 Candidatus Woesearchaeota archaeon | reverse complement strand
CGCACCAGTCCTTACTGATAATTTTTGATTTAACTGAATTCTATTTTTTTGTTAATTTCTTAACATCTCCTTAAAATAATCCCATCTAAAACAAAAGGTCATGGCAGGAGTTGAACATAGCCTTGGCGAACACACAGTAAATGTGCTTCCCCATGCCCTTGAATTCTGGGAGGCATACCAGGTTGAACTGCAGATGATACTCATGGAACATGAGTTCCCGGAATATGTCCATTTGGGCGGCATCAACACCATGCATAGGCTTGTCTCGAATATAGGTGGCTCTCTTAGCAAGATTGAGAACAGCAGCATCAACTGCCAGAATATCTATGGACATAAATCCACCCGCTTAAGCCAAGGGTATGTCACTTTTGAACCAGTATTCATAACTGAGCTGAATCCAGATATAAATTTTTTAGGGAAAGCCCAGAACACCTGGGAATTCTATTCTGTAAGCGTAAATGACTATATAAGAAGCCTTCCAAATCCAAGAGATATAGATAGGATAGTATTTGGGGAACTGAATTCTGTCGCAAAATGGTTCGATGTTGACAAGAGGAGATTTGAGAACGGAGAATATTCCGGCGGCGACCTTGTCTATTCACATCTGTCTTTTCCAGGCGACACGCTGCTTGGACTTGGATATGCCTTTGTCAAGACACCTAGGTCATTCGCGTGCAAATATAGAGGATGAATTCACTCTATCAGAAATTCCCTTTGTTTTGAATCCGCAGATATATAACGGTTGTATAGTCCTCTTCCTGCAAAATAACCGCCGACTGCAACCAAAGTCACAAGCGCTCCTCTGCCAAGATCACCAATAAAATCTGTCTTAGGCATGAAATTATCCACAAGATTTGTGTATCCTAATGCTGCCAGATTGAAACCTGTCTCATAGATATATTCTCCAAATTCTGCGGCTGTCTGGATTGCCAATGCACCTGCAATGCCGCATCCTACCCTTTTTGCCTCATCATTTGTGAATAATTTTGAACCTATGTAACCTGCTGAAAAACCTAAGATCATAAGTGCTCCGTGCGTCGGGTAATTACCGGAGAATAATCTTGCTATCTTCCTTGGATGCACAATATTTCCAAGAATCTCGTATTTCTGAGGCCATATCTCAATATCCACCATCAGCTTATTGACAAACAGAGCACCATTGACTGCGGTCTCTATACCTAATGTCCACTTCTCTTCTCTTGTTATCAATTCCAAGTCTCTTGGTGCGAACAACATTCCACCTAGAATATCAAGGTTATTTATAAATCATTTTCCGCAATCATTTTAATTTTGGAAGTTATCTGTGAGATATGGATTTTCACTGCCCTTACTGCGGAGGAAGCAGGCTTGAACACCTAAGGAACTGCCCTAAAGTCTATTCCATCACAAAGCAGAAGCAATTCAATGAGAAGGCAAAACAGGATTTTTTTGGAGCCGCTCCTAATGTATTCATCGGCAAGTTCGGTTATCCTGATGTCAATGTCGGGATATTGTCATCAGAAGATATCTCGAAAGATGCTGACAAGCCTAAAGAGTGGGCAACCAGCAAGTATGACATCCCAAAGATTGTAGATATACGAAGCTCGCTCATAAATTCCAGGTTCAAGGCAAACATAAAGAATTTCGATGAGAAGTTCCTTGACATAACAAAAGAGGTGTCAATGGCTGAAAAACCCGTTGATTTGGAAGTCCATCTTGACAAGAGACCAAATTACAGCATACGCCTTGATAGGGATATCACGCCGTATGGGCCTTCTGTGAAACTTGAAAAAGCCAAGATAACTGAGAACCCTAAGATAAGCACCCAAGTGGAGAAGACCGTGAGCCAGGATGACATGAAAGCCACTGAAGGGCTCAGCTATCTCTATTCAAAGGGATATGACGAACATTTCCTGACAAAACTGATATCTGTAGGAAACCTTGGTCTTAGGGAGAACAGAAAGCTAGTGCCTACAAGATGGAGCATAACTGCTGTAGATGATACTTTAGGCAAGGATCTCCTAAAAGAGATAAAAGGATTCAAAGAATATGAATATGTAGCTCATTTTGGAGGCTACCTTGGCAATTATTACCTGATTTTATTTTTTCCTGAGATATGGTCCTATGAACTTTTTGAGACTTATGTCGGCAACACTGAGAACTTTGATCCTGGTGTCGTAGAGACTTCTACAGACCATGAAGGATACGCCGGAAGGAAGGATTATGCATCCAATACTGTCGGAGGGTATTATGCTGCAAGGCTTGGCATATTGGAGCACCTAAAGGAAAAGAAGAGACAGTCATCAGTACTGGCACTCAGGTTCATAACTGATGAATATTACATGGCACTTGGTGTATGGGTCGTAAGAGAAGCGACAAGAGCTTCGCTCAGAAATAAACCAATATCATTCTCCAGCAAAGAACTGATGATCAAATATTCGGAGAGCATCATAAAGAAGAAATTCGGATTTGATGCATCCGGCCTGATAAACAGGAGCGTGCTGCTGAATTCTATGAAACATCAGAGCAAACTGAACAGATATATTGTATAAATCTTTAGAGGTTATTCAAGAAGATATAGAGACCTAGCAACAAAGAAAACTACATTTTCAAAAGATTAGAAGCTAGCCCATCCCTTATCCCAAGAAGAGTAGACTTGTACTGCCTGATTAGATGACCCTCCTGAAACAATGGCGTATCTGGGACATAAGACTTATCTTCCTGCAGAATCAGCTTACTTGGGCTTTCCCTAGATTTCCTAAATCCCTTTTCCATAGAACTATCATTGCCTTCAAATAACTCATCTTCAGGAAAGATACCACTATCTATCAGGTAAGCCCACCTATAGATCTCTTGCTGCTCCCTAATATGCAGCCCTATATTATAGCCCCTTATTGGCAAGGTGTGATTTTTTACTTTTTCATCTCCTGCATATTTCAATAGAACCCCTTCTATTAATCCCCTAAATGACAAGCGTCCTGCAATCCGGGATATTACTTCTGGGATAGACCCTAAATATCCTGTGTCTAATACAGATAATTTATCACACTCAAATATCCCTATCTGCCTAAGATATTCCGATATATCGAATATAGTATTGTTTGGTGCCTGCGGAGAAACAAAGGAAGTTGCATATGTCTCTCTCCTAGGCAATGTACCATAGCCAACCTGCAAGATATTCCCATCAATAGAATTATCCAATATCAGCTTCCATGGTGCGGCAATCTTTTCTGTCAGATAGACATAATGCACATCTACATTCTCAATCCTTAACATATCCAAATAAAACTCAACCATCGTGCCTAAATGCTCAGCACCATTCAAACAGACAGCAATATTTGTTTTGCCAGTTCGTGAAATATCCTGCAATACGAATTTCGCAAAAGACACACCATATGATGATGCAAAATCATACGCTGATGAATAGAACCTATTTTCTGGAGCAGCTAAGGCACGCTCTTCATCCGCTGAAATGTCCAAGATATCTTTCAATAGCATCTATCATGCGACCAAAATCAGTATATATAAAAGTTATTCTCAACTGACCTATAGAATCAACCTAATCATACCCTTACTAACAAAAATTTATCGCCGAAATCAAGAAGACGGATTGAAGAAAAATTGAAGTTTTTTGCACCAGAGATGTGAAGATCATATACCAGATAATCACTCTCATCAGGATTCATGAATTCACCTGTCATCCACGTACCAGGATGATGGGAAGCCACGAGATGATTTATCTCCTCCACTATCTCTTCACGCGGCAGATCAACCGTAAGCTCAATAGAATCTTTAGTCCCAGAAATCAACTGTTCCAATTCTAGAGTCCAATTTCTAGCGATCATAAGAATAGATTAGTTCTTAGCGTCTTAAATTATCGGTTTAATACTTTTAAACTTTTTGGTTGAGAAATTGGCCTAAAAGACATATCATTTACTGCTTCGCCATACTTTCCTGCATTTTTCGCATTTATAAATCCTCAATGGTGCCTCGTCGGATCGATGAAAATTCACTTTTACATAGACACCTGTATGGCCACAGTTCCAGCATACAACAGGGATAGTAGACTCACCATAGCTGAAATTCTCATCAATAACTTCTATCTCTTTATGAGGGATAGATTCTTTTAACTCTATTTTTTCTGCACTAGAAAAACCACATGCACATCTCAATTTGCCAAAATCCGGCAATAAAAGCGAACTGCACTTTGGACAGAATTTCATCGTGATAAAGAAAATGATAGAGTTATTAAAATTTGCTTTACATACATTTTTGCTCAATTATACCTGTTCATCAGCCAAATCTAGCTATGAGGTGCCTCAGAGCCTGGCCTATGCCATTAAAATTCTTTCCGACAATCAACCAATTGCCTGCTTCACCAATCTCTTTTAGCGCATCCGGCGCATTCCCCATGAGAATAGGATAATCGACATTGCTGAGGAGGACTGCATCATTCCAGTCATCCCCTACTGCAGCGCTAGTGACAGATGCGTACTTCGATTCAAAATAACTTTTTGCATTATGCTTACCAGAACTCTTAGGTATGAAATCAAGATGGCCAAGATTATATGTAAGCTGCAGTTCATCCGGGATTACCACTTCACTTATGATATCATCTATGCGTAAAACATTGTCTCTTTGCCTATACCTAATCATGGTTGTCCTCCCGGCTATATCAGGAACCATACCATATTTTCCAGATAGCATATCATTAAATTCCCATAGTATCCTCCTTTCATGACTGAGCGCCTCATACCATCCCATATCTTTTTTCCAAAAACCATTTTCTTTTTCAAATATCAATCCGCCATTCTCAATCATCGCAACTGTCACAAATGGCATAAGATGCTCCCTAGAAAGCACTGTCGAATATCTTGCTCCAGTGCTTAACACAACCTGCGACAAACCTGAAAGTGATTTCCCAAGATAGATAGAACTTTCAGAGATATAGAAATCATAATCCACTCCATTAAGCCTATTTGTCATATGCCTTGCCCAATGATAGGATGCATTAGCAGGGTCATAGACATATTCCCTGCCTACCTGCCTTAATCCAGGCTTTATCCCATCATTATGCCGGCTGAACAGAAATGTCCCATCAGCGTCACAATAAGTAATATTCACGATGAACGCATAAAACTAATCTGACTATAAAAAGATTAAGAAAAATCAAAGAAAACTACTTTTTCTCTTCTGGCTTCTCTTCTGCCTTTGCTTCCTCAAAGAGAGGTGTTTTTCCTGCTTTTAGGACCTTTAGAGAAATCTGTGAGATCTTGTCATGGATTGTATTTCCGCAGACTGTCCTCCTGTGCCTGACTCCGTTATCGCTCTTCTGGATTCCAAGACCCTTGACAATCATGAGCTGCTTCCTTACCGGACCTTCAACGTCCTGCCTCATTGGGAAACCGCAGTAGTCTGCACCGCCTGTTATCTCAAACTCATAGCCAGGCATGTCAATAGCTTCTCCCTTGACCTTATCCCCTAGCTTCTTCCCCATGAAGAATTTTGCGTTGTCGTCCTTTACTTCTACCTGTTTGCATTTGCCGGATTTATCTCCGATGACTAATTTGTATTGCACCATTTTCATTTTCTCCGCTGAAGAATCCTTTAATCACACAAAGTGTGCGAAACCCAAGGCTTTTGACCTCAGCAACCAGAAGAACTCATAGCTCATTTAAAAAGATTTAGGTCTGAAGTCTGAAGATATGCCCGTCGGAAATCCATTGAGATACAAACATTATTACACCATTATGCCACCTAGAATTTACAAGGGCAACATTCTTTTGTTAATTATCCCATATGCTCTGACATCCAATAATCTTGATTCATGCAAAAAAACCTTCTCCCATCCCTTGATTATCCCTCTACATATCTCTACATCATTAAATGGCAGGCCGAACACAATCTTTCCATCTACCTTGGCAGCCATATATGATTGAAACCTGCCTGTTACCCTACGCATCCCTATAGTAGTATCTGTAGAGTCATCATGAAATATACAAGTATAATCAATCGCACCTGACACTGTCCAACTGAATGGTTCCCTGCTTTTCCAGGTTCTCTTTGCTTCGTCATACTCCTCTACACCTGCTCTTGCTACAAAAGACTCCAGTGCAATCTCCCTTGTCAAAGATGGCAGAGATGTTCTTGGCAGATCATATCTCCCTCGATATGCTTTCTGCATCAACAGCATGAGAGGATCTGTCTCAAAAACCAAAGCATCCAGACTCCTGTAAGTTATTTTTTTCCCTGATGCAATATATCTCAACTGATAGGACCCATCATCCATCACTATATACTGGACAGGGTCATATTTTCCAATCTTCCTTATCCTTGAGATTATCTGTTTAACTACACCCATGGATTGCTACAAGTAATTTAAATTTATTAAACTATTTGTGATAAAATCATGCCTTCGCCAGCCTTGGAGCGTTATAACCTACTACTTAGATGATTTTTTCAAGAAACCATTTTAGATCACTCTGTTTTCTAGGAGATCAATAATCTTTATTTTTGCTGATGACCAACATGTTTGAACAAGAATAAACCTGCGGGAAAAAGAATGCTTTGGCTGAGGCTACACCAAACATCCTTAAGATTGCAGGATTATCTATCCTGTAATAATCCAGCACATTATGATAGATCTGAAGCCTGATATCCTTTGGCAGCAAGGCCAAAGAATTTGCAACCATCCTCTCATCTTTAGGTTCAAAAAAGACAATCGCTTTCCCCTCATCCACCATATTACAGTATGCCAGCATCAATTCAGAAAACCTCTTTTCCAGACTAATACAAGATAAATCCTCCCACCAATTCTTTGCGACCATCTTGGGTATAATCCATCTCCATGACATATGATCGATAAGGACATCATTAGCATTATTATTTTTTAGATAATTACCATAGTTATCATCTGAAGAATATATGTGCCTCCAAGCTTTAGAATCAGGCACATTTCCAATATATGCATCGATAGCACATAGACCTGCCGACTCCCCATTAAGCAGGGTAATCATATCCACAATTCCTCTAATGTCTCTTTTCTCTTCAAGACTTCCCTTCCCTGGAAGATCGACAAAAGACAGCCTGGCTTCTAAGTACTGCGCCAAAAAAAGCAAGTTCATGTCCATTGGGACTGTCAGCCCCGGTTCAATCTTACCTGCTCCTGGTCCGACTATCAAAACATGCGATTCTTTGGCAATATATGCAAATTCATCAGGCGCACTGTAGAGTGAACTTACATTCTTCTTCTTGGCATCGACATGCAAGTGAGGCATACTTTTAGGGAATAGAAGTTATATAAAATGATAAGGTAGATTTTTGAGAATATAATGCCAAACAGAAATCCTGATATCTGCAAAACATGCTCCAAGGCTGCTATTCTCAGAACCACCAAAGAAACCTTTTTAAATCATCCTGTTTTCCAGTGATTTTGGAGATGTAGGCCTTCCAAGCCTGAATCCGTAAAGGTGAATAAAAAATGGGATTATACAAATATATACAGGCCCTTTGGAAAAAACCAAAGGAGAACATGCCAGAACTCTGGAAAAGCAGGGTCATTGCTTGGAGAAGAGAAGATTCTACAGTAAGGCTCGAGAGGCCAACAAGGCTTGATAGGGCAAGAGCTTTAGGATATAAAGCACTCCAGGGAATCCTCATCGTGAGACAGAGGGTTGAAAGAGGAGGAAGGCAAAGGCCTCAGATCAGGAAAGGAAGGAGATCAAAAGCCAGAAGAAGGACAAAGATTGTCGGCGTGAACTACCAGAGGGTCGCTGAACAGAGAGCAAACAAGCAGTACCTAAACTGCGAAGTCCTAAACTCATATTGGGTTGCAGAAGACGGCAAATATGTCTGGTATGAAGTCATCTTGGTCGACAAGAACCACCCAGTCATAAAATCAAGGAAAGAATATGCCTGGCTTGCTGAACCGCAGCACAGAAGAAGGGTTGAGAGAGGACTCACTGCAGCAGGCAGAGACAGCAGAGGACTCCTAAACAAAGGGAAAGGTGCTGAAAAAGTAAGACCAAGCCTAAGAGCCAACGGAAGAAGGGCTCATTAAAATTTTTTTATTTATCAGTTTATTATCTTAAGGGCCCGTGGTCTAGCGGCTATGATGTTGCCTTTACACGGCGAAGGTCGCCAGTTCGATTCTGGCCGGGCCCAGTCTTTTTTTCCCAGCAACCTCTATCTTTTAAAGCATCCACCTAATCCTGCTGAAAGCATGCAAGATAATGATAGATTCCCAACCATAGATATGACTCTTTTTGATAAGGATATGTCTCCAAACATGGATAAGCTGCTTGAGCAGTTCCATACTTATTATACCTCCCTGTCCATTGACAATTACAGAGAGAAGGCATGCAGGATGTGCAGAGATAAGATACTGATAGGCCTTGGCATCGACAGGCAGCCAGAATTAGATAATCCTCTTAGGTTCACCAATATCTATGCTGTCGGACTGACCCTTGAAGTGATTACAGTCGCATATATAGGGCCAAACAGAGACAACATTCATGCGAATGCAAAAGAGATAATGGCATTCCTCCCAAAAAATGATATAATGTATAGGTCCATTTGTGACCAGAACAGATTTGTGGCTGACCTAAAAGATAAGCTGTTTGAGTTCGCTTCCATGCTCTCTAACCCTGAAAAAGTTTATTAAAGAGAATTTTTTCTAGTATACCTATTGGGCCTGTTGTCTAGCGGCTATGATGCCGCCTTCACACGCGTAAGCTGAAGCTTACTGGCTTTCAGCAAAGCTGAAAACGGCGGAGGTCGCCAGTTCGATTCTGGCCGGGCCCATTTTATTTACTTTTTAGTGGTAAGTTTTATAAATAATAATTTATCCTCTAAGCGTTATGATTTTCCCTAGGCCACCTATACAATTAGCTCTTGATGAGGTTGCATCTTATAAAAGCACGTTCCCAAATATAGAATATCAGGTAGAAAAAGGGCTGGAATTAGTGCAGGCTAATAATAGGTGTCCTGCCATATTTCTTGAAGATGAGACTCATAGTTATGTACAACCTATGAGATTAGAGGTTTTATCTGAAGAATCAATATTATTAACTCCACTAGCATACATCCATGGAGTAGCTTCATTTGTCACTGGCGATTCAGTTACAGACCTTCAAAAGATTCTTTCTGAAGGATTTCATTCAGACCATTTCCCTAATGCACTCCTGACTGAACCTTCTGCCTATAGCCACGGCTATGATTTCGCAATAAAATCAGAAAGAGAAGAAACTAGATTCCATAGATATTGGCTTGCAATTTGGAAGCAAAAACTATGTGATGAGACTACACCAGGAGAAAAGAGATGGAACACAGGTAAAATCAAAGAACCTATTGCTTTTTCAAATAGCGTATATGCTGCTGTAGCTTATGCTGAACCGAGAGATATAACTGTTATGATCTGTCTCCAAAATAATCATACTGCCAAAGATATAGAAAAAAACTACCAATTTTACCATACCCTTCTTAAAGAACATGAAGTAATAATCCTAAAATAGAAGCCATTAAACTTATAAATCGTGAAATTTTCAGATCTGTTGAGGATAACAACTGTTTTGTTGCCTAAGCATCATGTCCTGTGACATGTGGTTTTGAAGATGGCTTAAGAAAGGAAAATATTTATATACTAATATACAGATTATATGCAGGTTATAACATGATTGAGACGCAAAATTCTAATGATCAGATATTCTCTATCCTCTTTGAGAATGATGAGATAACCTGGCAGCAGATGATCTACGACTTGGTCAGCGCTGAAAAAATGGATCCATGGAACATTGATGTCTCGCTATTGGCTGCAAAGTTCATAGAAAGGCTCAAGAAACTCAAAGAGATGGACCTAAAGATCTCCGGAAAGGTGCTCCTTGCTGCGGCAATCCTCCTCAGAGTGAAATCCACAAGGTTCATGGAAGAGGACATCAATGCACTTGATGCACTGATAGCATCTGCAAGCAACAATGAAGAGGAGTCGTTT
>JAMPXQ010000038.1 GCA_023701075.1 Candidatus Woesearchaeota archaeon | reverse complement strand
TGGGACTGCGACAATCTTGTCTTTTGCTTTCAAGACGCCTGTCTCTACCCTTCCTACAGGTACTAGGCCGATTCCTGTGATGTTATATACATCCTGGACTGGCAACCTTAATGGAAGTGATGTTGGCTTCTCTGGAACCTTGAAGTTATCAAATGCTTCAACAAGTGTCATGCCTGTGTACCATGGCATCTTATCTGATTTCTTGAAGATGTTATCTCCAATCAGACCTGATGTTGGGACGAACACAACATCATCTATCTTGTATCCTACTGTCTTTAGAAGTGCTGTTACCTGCTCTTTTGTTGCATTGAATTTTGCCTGGTCATATCCTACAGCGTCCATCTTGTTCACTGAGACAACAATCTGGTTGACTCCAAGTGTCCTTGATAGGAAGACGTGTTCCTTTGTCTGTGCCATGACTCCATCTGAGCATGCGACAACTAGGCAACCGCAGTCTGCCTGTGAGGCTCCTGTGATCATGTTCTTGACGAAATCCCTGTGACCTGGTGCGTCAATGACTGTAAAATCATACTTTGCTGTTGAGAATTTCTTGTGAGCTAGGTCAATTGTGATACCTCTCTCCCTCTCTTCTTTAAGCTGGTCCATGACGTATGCGAATTCAAATCCGCCTTTACCATGTGACTCTGCAATCTCTTTAAGTTTCCTCATTTCCTGTTCTGAGACAGTTCCTGAGTCAAACATCAACCTACCGACTGTTGTTGATTTTCCGTGATCAATGTGTCCTACGACAACCAAGTTTAAATGCTCTTTTCCTTTTGCCATTTTTTAATCCTCCGTTAATCATTATCTATTCTATTTTACCCTCCTAGGAATTGTTCACTCTTTATAAGCTTTACTCACTCCTTGCAAGGGTTATTCATCTCTATCTACCAATCACTCTTCAGTTTTTGGCTCTTCCACTATGCCTTTTCTCTGTCTTATCTGGCCAATCACTTTTGCCTGAAGTTCCTCAGGCAATCTTTCGAATGACTGATCTAGCACTGCAAAACTTGCCCTGCCTTCTGTTGCGCTTCTGACTTCATTGCTCATACCGAAGCTTTCTGCAACAGGCAGCTTGCCTTTTATTGTTGTCATCTCTTCGCCAGATTCCATCTCTAATAGCTGCCCTCTCTTTGATGAAAGGACCTTTGAAATTTCTCCCATAAACCTTGTAGGTGTATCGAACTGCATTATCTGTACAGGTTCAAACAGCATCGCTTTTGCATCCATCATGGCTGCCCTGATACCATCCCTGACCGCAGGATAGACCTGTGCCGGTCCCCTGTGGATTGCGTCTTCGTGAAGACCCATATCGCATAATATGACCTTGACACCTATGCATGGCTCTCTTGCCTGCGGACCTGCATTCATGACATCTTCGAACATATCATTGATGAGCTCGATGACTTCATTCATGTGCACCTGTCCTCTTGTCTCTTCTGTTAGCATGTTGCCATTGAAGATGTTCTTCACTTTCCTTGCATCTTTTGCATCCATGCCCAGCTTGACAAGGGCTGACCAGACTTCTTCAACTTTCTTCTTTATCCTTCCTTCCGGAAGCTCGCCTGATTTGATTGCTGCTGCAATCCTTGGTTCAAGCGGCTCTACCTTGAAATAGAACTTGTTGTGCTTGTTTGGGGATTTCCCTTCAAATTCCCTACTCTGCTTAAGCACAGCTTCCCTATATACGACAATAGGTGAACTTGTCTTGATTGCTAGTCCTTTCTCTGTCTTGATCCTGTTCTCGATGATCTCCAGGTGAAGCTCTCCCATGCCTGACATGAGGTGCTCTCCGGTCTCTTCATTAATCTCAATCTTTATTGATGGATCCTCTTTCCCTACTTTCTTCAAAACTTCAATCAGCTTTGGTAGGTCAGAAGGTTTTGTAGCCTCTACTGCTTTTGTGACTACAGGTTCAAACATATGCTTGATAGCCTCAAATGGATCTGCTGTCGCATCATCTGTCACAGTCTCTCCTGCATATCCGCTCTTAAGACCTGCGATACCTATGATGTTTCCAGCCGGGACTTCATCTACTACTTCCTTCTTTGGACCATTATAGATATAGACCTGCTGCACTCTTGCCTGGTCTTTTGCTCCAAGCAGATTGACAACCATTCCTTTTTTCACTGTGCCTGAAAATAATCTTCCTGCACAGATCTCTCCTGCCAATGGATCCACTGTTATCTTTGTTATGACAAATGCTACTTTGCCGTTCGGGTTGCATGAATATAGATCTTTTCCAAACTGTGTTGTTATGTCTCCATGCCAGATCTTTGGGATCCTATATGCCTGTGCCTTCACTGGATCAGGAAGATGCGTGACGACTGCGTCCAAAACGACTTTGTGGATTGGCGCTCTCTTCTTTAGCTCCTTTAGTGCATCCTGGTCTGTTGAAGTATATGCATTGATGATCTCTTGGAAATTAACACCATGCTTCTGCATGTATGGGATTGAAAGACCCCAGTTATGGAACGCTGAACCGAAGCATACTGAACCATTCTGGACATTTACAGTCCATTTCCCTTTTATCTCTTCTGGACAGATGCTGTCGATGAACTGATTCACTCCTGTGATTATCTTTGTAAATCTTTCCTGCATCTGCTGAGGGTTCAATTGAAGCTCTTTTATGAGCCTATCTACCTTGTTGATGAATAGGATCGGCCTTACTCTTTCTCTTAAAGCCTGCCTTAGGACTGTCTCTGTCTGCGGCATCATGCCTTCGACTGAACATACAAGGACGATGCAGCCATCTGCTGCTCTCATGGCCCTTGTGACGTCTCCTCCGAAATCTACGTGACCTGGAGTATCCAAAAGGTTGATCAAGTGCTCGTTGCCTTCGACATCGTGGACCATAGAGACTGCTGATGTATCGATTGTGATACCCCTCTGCATCTCATCCTCGTGAAAGTCAAGGACGCAGGCTTTTCCTGCCAAATCCTCTGACATCATGCCTGCTCCTGCAAGCAAGTTATCTGAGAATGTTGTCTTACCGTGATCGATGTGAGCACAGATAGCGATATTCCTAATGTTTGTAGGCTTATTCATAATTGATTTTACCCTATCCACCATTTTTGCCATTTTTTAGTTCACCTTAAAATACATGTGTCTCGCTGAGCGTCTTATATGAATGCATCTCTTCCTTCTTGAACCACAGTTCAAGCTCTCTTTTCGCATTCTCAGCCGTGTCTGAAGCATGAATCAGATTCTTGATCGCTATGCCTTTCTTATCGGCATATTCGTATGAATGTTGAGCGAAGTCTCCCCTTATTGTCCCTGGAAGCGCTTTCCTTGGTTCAGTGGACCCGACCATCTTCCTGATCAGCTCTACTGCGTGAATCCCTTCGACTGCCAAGGCGAGGAGCGGACCCTCAACAATGAAATCTTCAAGTCCCTTATAGAAACCTTTCTCCACATGGTCCTTGTAATGTTTTTTAGAAAAGTCCCTGTCCACCCAAACCATCTTCATGCCTACCATCTTTAGGCCTACTTTCTCAAACCTTGTTATTATCTCTCCTATGAGACCTCTTTGCACTGCGTCTGGCTTTAGCAAGACTAGGGTTCTTTCTATCATCTTATTTTTTCACCTTTTTCTTCAAGCTTGCATATTCCTTGGTCCATTCTGTGGTCCTTGGCTTCCTTTTCAGCTTGAACGTATTCTTCTCGCATTTGCTTGAACAAAAATAAAACACTTTACAGTCGTTCTGTACGTACATCTTCCCTGTACCTGCCGGAAGTTCTTCACCGCAAAAACTGCATATAAGCATTTTTATCTACCTCTGCCTGTCTTTGAGAGTGCTCTTGCTTCTATTTCTGTCTCTCTGAGCATCAATATGTCTCCAACCTGGACCGGACCTGAGACGTTCCTTCTTATTATCTTATTTGCGTCTCTCCCTTCGAGGATCTTGCACCTTACCTGGGTGATTCCTCCTCTTGTCCCTGTCCTATCTACTATCTCTTCCACACTTGCCGGAAAGGATTCTGTGAAATTCACCTGACCTTTCACTTCAGGAGCAGCTTCTCCTTCAGGCTTGCCTGTCATTTTTCTTATAGCGGCCATTTTAATCACTTATTGAACTCTTTTATTATTGCTGCTGCTTCTCCTGCTTCTGTGACGCACACTGCTGCTGTACCTACTTGAAGTCCTGCTGCTGCGCCCAGTTCTTCCTTGCTTGGAACTTCGACACAGGGGATGCCTTTCTCCTTGCATAGCAATGGCAAGTGCATCGTGACTTCCGGAGGATTGATATCCTTTGCGATTGCGACGAACTTTGCAGCTCCTCTCTCAACCTGCTTTGTAACTTCATTTGTCCCTTTCTTAATCTTACCGGTTGTCCTTGCAACCTCGATAGCTTCATATGCTTTTTCTGACATTTTGTTTTCACCTTTGTTTCAATAGGTAACTAAAGAATTATCGTTACCTTCCTTCAGGCCGTGGCCCTCATTATTCATTAGGTTATTGTCACGAAATTAGAGGTCGTTTATAAATATTGCTATGATATTCAGCCATGATGCCCCTTAATTTGAACCATACTGCCTCTCTTAAAATTTGAACTTTTCGGTTTAATTTAGATTTATAAAGATAACTACTTTTAAGTGGTTAAAAATGAAAAGATTTATAAAGTAAATAGGATACCTAAGAATAAAAAGATGAAACTATGGGACCTTACACATTAGTCGAAGGAAGCAGTGTACCTGGATGGATATACTTGTTGAATGTCCAAACTACTGGGCTTTCTCCACTGCCGAACAATAATCTGGCAGGAGTAGTTTCTCTTACTTATCTTGATGAACAGGGAAAGTTCAGCATTGCAAACATAAATACTGACAATCTTTGGAAAGCAATCCCAAATAAACTGCTAAGATTCTTATCTCAAGGAGATGATGAGGAACAAAGGGCTTTTTTTGATATCATGCCTAAAGGGCTGGCTTATCTTGCGCTGGACTTACTGAATGAAGAGATGCAGTGGAAATGGTGGAATGTTTCAGGAGTGAACCTGAACGGCACCGAACATGGCTTTCCAAGCCTTGCAGAAGCGCTGTTACATAAGACTTATTTCATCGATTTTGAGACTGATATAGACAGAAAGACAATTGCTGCATTCGCCCTTCAAGGTAATAATCCCATATCTGCTTCAGTGTATGGTTCAGGACTGCATGAAAAGCTCAATGAGCTTGGATTAAATGCACCTGTCATCATCGCAAATGACATATCAGATGCATTATCTAAAGAAGCCATGAAACTAAATAATTCAATGCTGCCCTTGATTCTGGCCGGTTATACAGGGTTTGATTTCGCTAGGATGAACGGCCCATTCGGAATAAATGTCAGAGGGACAGGACACAACAACAAGTATTGGAGCTTTGGTTCCCTCCTATTAGATCCTTATACTATCCTAAAAGGTCTTCTTCCACATGAGAACAGCCTTGTTCGGATGGCCCATTCTTTTGAAGCTGACGGCCAAGGCGGGATGCATGTCAAGATGGATACATTAGGCTATTTTGAGATGATGGCAGCTACAGGCGGAAAACAAAAACAAGCGGAAATGGCAGTCGTCCAGTCTGCTGCGGATGTATACGGCCTTAGGGACCTGACTGAAAAGATTTTCCCTCTAATCCTAGATATCGCCAGATTATATGGGACGGACATAACTTCACTCTCTAACTACAGCTTCAAGTTCCACACAAGAAGGGTCTGGAGGAATATGTTCTGGAAGACCTATGACCCTTCCATTGAAAAACCTTCCTCATTTGCAGATGTAGCTGACCAGCCGATGTTTTATATCTCTCCGCTAAAAGATACCTTGGGTTTGACGCCGTATAAAGGTTATGGAGTATTTTCCATCAATTATGAAAGCGCTTTGCCTTACCTGGAATTCCTCAAAGAGAAACTTCCTCAGAAGAGACCAATCATTGATACCCTAGCAGGATATATGAATCACAAGAACCCAGCCATAAAGACCCTCGCAAACAAAGCCCTTTATGAACTGGCTGCTCCCATCATGGCACTAAGAGAAATCATGACTGAAAACAGACTCATTTATCATGATGGAAATCTGATTGATGAACTTGGAAATACCATATCTGATGACTATTTGCTGAATGTGAGAGTGCTCACAAAGACACTCAAAGAGGCTCAGCAAGAAGATATTTTCCAGGCATCGCCTGTAGACGTATTTCAGGCGTCCCCAAAAGATAACCAAGATGATCCTGATGAGATAATAGCAGAACCACAATATGATGATTTACCTTCAAGAGAAATGCCTAACGGCAAGATATGCAATGTCATTAGAGAATATGATTATTACACATTGAAGAAACTGTTCAAAATCAATTATGGCCTTGACCTGGATGAAACAATCAGAGATTTCGGAAGTATTGCGCAGAATTCGATGGATGCATACAATAATCTAAGCATAGTCGCTGTCAAAGGAGACATGTTTACGTCTATCGAGGAACCAAATTCACCTTTTTTTGAGACTTTCTGGTCCGGAAGAGGAGTTGTCTCTACAAACAATACCCAAGGCAAATTCATCGCCCCTCTCGGACACTGCTTAAGCTACAGCATGGGGACAAGCATCACAGTACCTAAATCAAGCAGCTATGCATCGACATATTTTGCGACTGAACTGATGCTTGCGACATTTGGACATGTGGAAGACAGTAGCAGAATGCATCAAGAATTCACTGAGATAATGAAGGAAATAAAAGAGATGCCAGATTCTGATTTCTTCTATAGCATCAGAGGAGCAAAAGGTGCTTTCATCGATCTGAAGATATATGACCAAGGTGAATACGTGACTGATATGGCTGTGTCCATAGAGGATTTTTTTGAAGCAAGGAAGAATGGAAAATTCATAACCAATGAGCCAGGCTCCAAAAAGATGAAAGAGCTGGATTTTGAAGTTGATAAATACTCAGCTATAAAGAGAGCCGCAAAATCCATCTCTCCTCTTGTGAATTATCTTGTCCAGAAAGTCGATGAGAAGAATAGGAGCGCATCAAGATACCTTAGTGAACTGTGGGGGTCTATAATATGACATTTGTGATAGACCTTGCCGCAGACAGAACTGTCTCTATCAACCACGTAAAGGAAAGGAAAAGCAGCAGGTTCACTGATTCTTATCATCTGCTTGCTTTCAGAATAGAAGGGAATGCCGCCTATCCTTTGTCTTCTGTTGCAAACAGCTATGAAGCCGGAATACATTATGATAATAATTCACTAAGAGATATTGCCTTTGACCTCATCACACTGCTAGACATGGAAAGGAAGGAAGGCCATGAATCTGTTGAGTTCCTCATCCCTGACAATGCAGCAAAAACAATAACTGATATCCTTGATCGCACCAGCATATATGCTGAAGAAGGATTATTGACTGCATATGTCCTCCCGCAGGCAGGAAAGATGAATTTTTTTGAAAGCAATGACTCTTTTTTCATGCTATATGAGATGCTTGCTGCCAGGAGCCTTTGCAGCCCTTTGATGGATTATGGATTCTCTAATGTACTGCTAAGTGAACTGAATGGGATGGAATTGGAAACTGAAGACCAATCATGGGAACCTCTGAAGAATGTCTTAAGCTATATTGCATCAAAAAATCCAGAAGACAGAGAAATAGGTTTCGATTTCCTTGATAAATACCTAAAGCAGCAAGACATGGGCGGATTCACTAGAATGAAAGTCGTGCTTAGGTATGATGATGCCCCAATACTCCTAAGGGAAGAAGCAGGGCTCCATAGGATTGACAGCCTCTGCGGTGTCGTTCAAGATTCAAGAGGCAATGTGGTCCTACTGAACAGAAAAGAAACTAGCCTTGATAAAATTGCAGATTATCCTCTTTGCTTCAACTGCATCCCTAAAGGATTTCATTACTATCTTCCAGAGTTTGACTCAATCGAAGGCAGGACCGTAGAGACAAAACATGGGACACAATATATTGATGCCATCTTACAGGATCATGGACTGAGCGGAATACCTGTTGTTGAATATTCCAAGAAAAAAGGTCTCACTTGGAAAACATATAGGCCTAATGAAGGCATTGAGAATAAAGAACATGAAGGCACCGATACTCTTTGGGACTATTTTGCACAGACAAAGAGCCTCGCTGTCGTAACAAAGGATATTGAGGCTTACAGGCAGTTCCATGATTTCCTCAATACCCAAGTCAAAGAAAACAGATGGCATGGGAGATATTCTGTTTATTCTATAGAGAAAGGCTGGATGTCCCAAAAGGTCTAATCCTCAACAAAATTAAAGAGCATTTTAAAGAACAGCAATCCCCAACCTTTATTAACCACCTAGCTTTTCATTTTCTCTGATGGTCGCAAGAAAGAAAACTGAATCTAAAGAAGCTATTGAACAGAAGGTCAAAGTTGAAGAAAAAGTTAAGGAAGAGAAACCTAAAAGAAAGGTTACGAAAAAAACTGAGAAACCAGTTGAAGCAACCGTTTCTCCAGCACCTGAAAAGAAATCCAAAGCCCATCAAAAAGAAGCCAAAGAAGCAGTAGAACTGGCAATCCAGCCAGAGATAAATATCGGCCTTGTCGGCCATGTCGATCATGGAAAAACCACCTTGACTGAAAGGCTTTCCGGGAAATGGACAGATACACATTCTGAAGAGGTCAAGAGAGGAATCACAATAAGGCTCGGCTATGCAGATTCCACTTTTGTCGATATGGATGGAGAGATAACGACTGAAGAGAAGGCCAAAAAGGAGAAAAAAGAATATACCTTTTTAAGAAAAGTCTCGTTTGTCGATGCACCCGGACATGAGTCACTCATGGCGACCATGCTTGCAGGTGCAACACTCATGGACGGCGCCCTTCTTTTGGTCGCAGCTAATGAGAAATGCCCTCAGCCACAGACTAGGGAACACCTCATGGCCCTCAAGATTGTCGGCATAAAGAATATAATTGTCATCCAGAACAAGATCGATCTTGTCACTGAAGATGAAGCTATCGAGAACTATAACCAGATAAAAACATTCTTGAAAGGGACAGATTATGAAGATGCCCCTATAATACCTATATCTGCGCAGCATAATATCAACATAGATCTGGTCATAAGTGCCATAATCGAGCATATACCGACTCCGAAAAGGGACGTGAATGCGCAGCCAAGGATGTTCATCGCAAGATCTTTTGATGTAAACAGGCCAGGAACTCAGATCAAGGACTTGAAAGGCGGTATACTAGGCGGCGCACTCTCCCAAGGCATCATTAAAGAAGGTGAAGAGGTCGAGATAAGGCCAGGGCATATCTATGAAGAAGCTAACAAGAAAGTATGGAAGCCCATAAAAACAAAGGCACTCAGCCTGATGACCGGCGGAAAGCAAGTGAAAGAGCTTGGACCTGGCGGTTCAATCGCAATACTTACTTCGCTTGATCCATCTATCGTGAAAGCAGATTCATTCACAGGACATGTGCTCGGACATGCCGATACACTACCTGAGGTCTGGAATTACCTGAAACTTAAGATAAGCCTTCTTGAAAGGGTCGTAGGCGCTGCTGAAGACCTTAAGGTCGAACCAATAAAGATGGGTGAGATACTGATGCTTAATGTCAATTCTGCCGCTACTGTTGGATTTGTATCTAAGCTTAGCAAGGACATGGTAGAATGCAGCTTGAAGCTCCCGGTCTGTGCAGACATTGGCGCAAGAGTCACCATATCCAGGAGAGTCGGAACCAGATTTAGGCTAATCGGTTATGGACTTATCCAGTAGAAGAATTTTGGCCTGTATATCTTGAGATTTGAGGTAACAAGTGGGTTCTTTCTTTCAAAAGATTTCCCCTTAGGCACAGCCTCGTGTTTTAGTTTTAGCCTCCCTCTCAACCAGACCAGGCCACAGCAACTTAATTCATCTGGATATTTAAGGGTTTGGTTGAGAATTTAAAAACTATATTGACTAAGCTAGTTAATCAAAACTACTGTTAGATTGTAAAATTCTAGAAAAAATGAAAAAATGATTGCAACCTTAGAAATCCCATCTTATCTTCTCAGAC
>JAMPXQ010000037.1 GCA_023701075.1 Candidatus Woesearchaeota archaeon | reverse complement strand
GGATGACTGCATATACCCAATGAAGATTCATGCTTATGAAGACAAAGAACATAGTTGCCGGAATGGCGTGAAGGCCATGCATGAACCAGCCCATGCCTATCTCATCAGAATGCACAAAAAACAATTCGACAAGACCGATTATTGCGCCTGTTATTATAGCCGGAAGGATTATGAGTGCGACTTGTTCTGTTGCCATGCAATAGTCTCATGCTGTGCGCTTTTTATAGTTTGCGATTTTTTAGAACGAATATAGGCCTATCAAATTCCAAACAATTTAAAATGGCCTCTTTTTCCTTCTAGCCATGCAATGCAAGTATTTCGGCAGCTGCGGAGGTTGCTCAGCCCAGCATATATCTTATGAGACCCAGCTTCTAAACAAGAGGAATGTAGTCTTCCATAACACTGATTTTGAAGATATCAAAATATTTTCCGGGAACCCTTTCAATTATAGGAACAGGATGGATTTAATCTTCCATCCAAGAGGATTAGGTTTTAGGGAAAAAGGCAAATGGCAGAATATTGTCGATATAGATGAATGCCTGATATCCAATGACCTGCTCAATAGGCTGCTTAAGGAAGTGAGAGAGAATTTCACGGATGCA
The DNA here is from genome assembly GCA_023701075.1 of Candidatus Woesearchaeota archaeon. Classification (GTDB taxonomy): domain Archaea; phylum Nanobdellota; class Nanobdellia; order Woesearchaeales; family GW2011-AR15; genus GW2011-AR15. The sequence goes on along the minus strand of JAMPXQ010000037.1, from coordinate 9,448 downwards.
GATTATTTCGACCTTAGAAAACAGACAGGGACTTTTAGGTATGCTGTCATAAGGACTCCTGGAAAATCTTCCTCCATCAGTTTTGTCCTCAACAGCGATTCGACAAGACTGACTGAAGGGATTGAGAGGGTAAAAGGATATGCAAAGATATCAAGCGCTGAGAATATTGCTATAACTTATGCGAAACATAATGAGGATAGGAGCATCAGTGAAGACTATTTCATGGTGAAAGGCAGCGATATGCTCCATGACACGTTTCATGGCAAGGATTTTTTCTATAATGTGCAAGGCTTTTTCCAGAACAATCCTCAGATGGCAGAACAGATGCTTGGATATGTACATGAACTATTGAAGAAATATGAGACAAAAGATGCTTTGCTTGTTGACCTTTATGGCGGAGTAGGAACTTTTGGACTGGTGAATTCTGAACTTTTCAAGCAGGTATATATTGTGGAATCTTTCAAGGGCTCAATCGATGCAGCAAATTTCAACATCAATCATAACGACGTCAAGAATGCACAGGGGTTTGTCATGGATGCAAAGAATGTGAAGAAGCTCAATCTTTTTGAGCCGCTTTTCATGATAATAGACCCGCCAAGGACCGGGCTTGAACAGAAGGCTCTTCTTGCAATCAAGGAACTGAAACCGAAAGTCATAATCTATATCTCATGCAATCCTGCGCAGCTTTCAAAAGAGCTGCCGAAACTCAAGATGAATCTAAAAAGTGTCGCGATGTTTGACCTCTTCCCCCAGACTCCGCATGTCGAAGCTGTGCTGGAACTTACAAGAGACTAGAATGGGCTGCACACTTTGCAGGATTTGAGGCCTTTTGATTCTGCGTATCTCAAGGATCCGATTATCTTTCCTTTTCCTTTCACCAGGTTACAGTCATCCTTATGAAGCGTCTTCTCTGTGGCTATATATACCTGTATAGGCTTCTTCTCTTTTTTTTCTTCTTCAGCAGGTGATTTTTCTTCAACTGACGTATATGATGTCTCTTCTACGGTTTCATCTATCTTTCTTAACGGTTTCATCTCTTTTTGTTTCATACTCCATGCAATCATGACTAAAATCAAGCCTGCAGCCAAGCTCATGCCTGCAATGACTGTCGAGACAAAGACAAATTTCCTGAATATCATGATATTTAATGAATAAATGTATACGTAAGCATTGCCTGTAAATAGGAGCCATGCACCTATCTTCCAATAAGGCTCAAGCATCAGGACCAGCCAGAACAAGGTGTTGAATGCAAATACTATTCTCAGTGAATTATAGCCGAGGTAAAATCCTATCAATGAAATAAGCTCTAGGATAATTGCCAAGGATAACAGAAAATGCCGTTTCATCAAGGATATAGAAAAAATAATTCAATTTAAAGATATTGGACGATATTCATCTGCATGTTAAGATATGAACGAAGGCCAATTCTTTTGCCGCATTATGCTACTGCTCGTTCTTGAACCAGTCTATTGTCTCTTTCAGCCCATCTTTGAGTGCATATGCCGGTTGCCAGCCTAGTATATTCTTTGCTTTTGTGATCTTTAGGCAGTTCCTTTCCAGTTCACCTGGCCTTGCTTCAGAATATATAGGCTTTTGCTTGAATCCTATGATCCTTGCCATTTCCTCAAACAGCTGGTTGACATCTGTCTCTTTACCTGTAGCGAGATTGAATGCATCATCTTCTCCTATTGTCAGAGCTAGGATATTGGCCTTGACTATATCTTTGACATAGACATAATCCCGTGTCTGTTTCCCATCTCCAAAAATAGTCGGCTGCTTATCATCAAGCATTATTGTTGAGAAGATGCTTATGACGCCTGCTTCTCCTTTCGGGTTCTGCCGTGGGCCATAGACATTGCTGTACCTTAAAGTCGTGTACTTAAGCCCATGCACCTTGCTATAGAAATTCAGATAGTGTTCCCCTGTTATCTTTGATATCCCATATGGCGAGAGAGGTGCTTTCTTAGCTTCTTCATCTGTAGGTATATCTACGTCATCTCCATAGATAGTCCCTCCTGATGAGACGTAGATGAATTTCTTGACTTTGTATCTTACGCTGTTTTCCAACAAGTTAAGCAGTCCGAGGATGTTTGACTTAGCATCAAATATGGGATCTTCGACTGATATACGGACATTCATCTGGGCTGCGTGATGATTCACGATATCAAATTTATGTTTTTTGAAGATATCTTCTACTTTTTTATCTTGGATATCAAGCTCATAGAACTTCGCTTTAGGGTTCAGGTTCTTCTTCTGTCCTGTAGACAGATTATCTATCACAGTGACATCATGACCTTCTGCTATGTATGCATCAACCAAGTGGCTTCCTATGAAGCCTGCTCCGCCGGTTATCAGGATTTTCATGAACTTTAGTGAAATATGGAATGTTTTTATATGTTGTGAAATGCTGTTGCAGTCATGATTAAGTATTATCACTACTCTAAAATAGTAAAAAAATAGAAAGATTTATATAGGTCTACCCTATTTACATATTTAACTAATAAATTTATGATAAAAACAAGGTGAAAAAAGAATGACACGACCTCCTCAAACATATGACATATCCAGGCTTGAAAAGATTTACGCAGATAGACAAAAAATCACGGATACCATGGCTGATGTCATTTCCAGTATGCATCCTTTTGCAATGGCTAATGCTAAAGATGCAAATGGAGCTAGTATGTTTAGGGATCAACATGGTTATATCCTTCGTGAAAAATTGAACACTCCTGCTGGTGTCAATGCATATATGACCCAACTTGAGGAATATGTCAATAATAATACTCCTATGTATCAAGGAGGACTAGTCGGTGTTGACAATATATTTAATGAAGATAGAAGATGGGAATATTTTGTAGGTGTTCCAAAGAAGCAAATGAAAGATATGATTGCTAAAGATGGCGCAGCATGGCTTGACAAGTACATGAGAATTGCTCCACAGCTTGTTGAAAGTGCATCTAAGCCTCTTCCAACAGGTATAGGCTTAATAAAAGATACAGATTACCAGAGTATCTTGAATTTGGCAGTTCCAAATGCAAGCGACAGAAATGGAATCACCATTAAGAATGATGACCAAGCATATGAACTGCTCATGAGATATCTTGAGCAAAAAGCTAGCTTGGATGCATTTAGGCAGCAACATATACAATAATTAGATCTAATTCTTTTTTTTCATTAGTTTTATATAGGTCTAGATTATTTAATTCTCTATGAGTGGTGGAGGGCATGGCGGACACGATGAGCATGGTGGCGGACACGATGCACACGGGGGAGGTCATGATGCACATGGCGGCGGACACGATGCACATGGGGCTCCTGCAGTTGATGAAGCTGCTTTCAATAAGGATCTTTTTGTAAAACGCCATGCAGATCTTCAGAAGATAGAAGATACCATCGATTTCATCCATCAGACCATGGAAGCCCAAGCCATGAAGTCTATCATTGATGAAGATGGATATGTGCAGTGGAGGAAGCTCAACACCAAGAAGGGAAGGCAAGCTTATTATGACGCTGCAGTGAAATATATCGACGAAGAAGCTCCAAAAGTATTCCAGGCTAATATGAAAGGAGTAGATGAAGAATTCTCTAAATCAATGTATTGGCAGCAGATGGTCGGAATGACCAAGGACCAATATAAAAAATATATTGAAGACCATAAATCAAATTGGAAAAATCTTAGGGATAGGCTTCTGCCGCAGATTGCTGATAGAGCCAAGTCTTCCTATAGGAGTGTTGTCCAGGGAATGGTAGATAATTATAACAAGAAGTCTGCTTTAGAGACCATGCTTGGTGATGAAGCCAAGGAACTTGACTTTGACCAGATTGAAGCAGATCAGGCATACCAGCTTATGACCACTTATGCAATGCAGAAAGAAAGCCTTCAAAGGTATTATAAAGAAAAAACACATTAATAAGATTCATCTGTCTTATTTTTTCTAAATTAGTATTTGCTTTATCTGACTTTTCCGCTTTTTATCTTAGAACTAATCTTCTCTGAATCTGTCTGGAGCTGCTTCCCTTTATACATTATCTTGCTGTCATGGACATATATCCCTGTCTTCATGAAATCATCGAATTTTATTGTCTCTTTGCCTATCTCTATGCCTTCGATAAACACTTGGGAACCTGGTTCTGAATCAGGGGCCTCTACGACCATGACAGTCTTCACATCTTCAGTCTCTGCTGCAAGGAGCATGCCCTGTGACATCTCTCCTCTTAGGTTTGCATGCTCAAGGTTTGTCACGCAGATTATGTGCTTTCCTACAAGCACTTGCGGATCCTCATAGAACGGTCTTAGTCCGGCTACGAGCTGCCTTGTCTCACCTTTCCCTAGATCAATATTTATCAGAAGGAGCTTGTCTGCCTTGTAATGCTCAGATACACCTATCACTTTTGCTACTTTAAGGTTGAGCTTGGCAAATGCCTCTCCCTCTTCTTTTTCTGTCTCTTCTTTTTTATCTGGAAGGCTGAGCTCAATCTTCTCGATCTTCTGTATGATTATCTTTGCAGTCCTAATCTCATGATTCTCTATCTTCATATCCAGGTCTTTCCAGGCCAAAGCCTCTAGGCCAAGCTGCGTTTCTATTTCACTGACAAAATTAGGCATTATAGGCTTTAGCACAATCATTAGATCCTTTAGGATGTTGACGCAGTCTGTCATCACCATCAACGTCTCATCCTTGTTCTCTTTTATCATCGCCCATGGCGCGTTGTCCTGGAAATATTTGTTGCCTATGGAACTTATCTCTAAGACTGCACTTAGCGCTTTCCTATAATCCAGCTCAAGATACGCAGTCTTTGCAAGCTCTGCTTTTCTTTTGACCTCTTCCAGGATCATGCTGTTCCTTATCTTTCCGAGCTTTGATCCAAAACTCTTGTTCGTGAAGCTGAGCGTCCTATATGCGAAATTTGCTATGTTTGCGACAAGTTCGTTATTTATCCTAGCCTTGAAATCATCGATATTAAGATCTATGTCTGTCATGCTATGCGTGAGATTCGCTGCAAAATAATATCTTAGGAATTCTGTATTTGATATCTTCCTGAAATCCTCAGCAGTGAAGAATGTCCCTCTGCTCTTTGACATCTTCTCACCATTGATGTTCAAAAACCCGTGCACGACTACGTTATCTGCCGGCTTGAAGCCTGCTCCCATGAGGACTGCTGGCCAGAAAAGCAGGTGGAAATAGATTATGTCTTTCCCTATGAAATGGACGACCTCTGAATCATTCCAGCATTGTTCTGCTTTTTCTACGCTTTCAAAATAATTGGCTGTACTAGCCAAGTACCCTACAGGAGCATCAAGCCACACATAGAAATATTTATTCTCTTCTCCTGGGATCTTGAAGCCGAAGTAAGGAGCATCCCTTGAGATGCACCAGTCTTCCAGCCCTTCTTTTATCCAATTAAGTATCTGTTTCTTTATCTCTGGCTGGAGCCTGTCATTCCCTGAAAGATATGTCTTCAGCTTTTCTGAAAATGATGAGAGCTTGAAGAAGTAATGTTCAGACATCTTCCTTACAGGCTTTTCTTTACAGATGGAACAGTAGGATTCAATCAGGTCTACCGGAGTATAAGTCGCTCCGCATTTCTCGCAGTTGTCCCCATATTGGTCTTTTGCCCCGCATTTTGGGCAGATGCCTTTCACATACCTGTCAGGAAGGAATCTCTTGTCGTTCTCGCAGTACATCAGCTCTATCTCTTTGGTATATATTAGCCCTTTCTCTTTGAGCCTGCCAAACAAGAGGTTTGTGAAATGCTGGTTCTCTTTTGAATTTGTAGTGTAATAAGAATCATGCTCTATCCCATAAGCCTTCATCTCTTCTGTATGCTTCATGAACCAGTGCTTGATGAATTCTTCAGGTGTCTTCCCTTGCTTTGTCGCGTTCACCTCAATAGGCGTCCCGTGAGTGTCATCCGCGCATACATATATGGATTTTTTCCCTATTAGCTTTAGGAATCTTGAATAGATGTCTGTCTGGATATATTCTACCATATGCCCCATGTGGAGCGGGCCGTTTGCGTAAGGAAGCGCGCTTGTGAGGAGTATAGGTTTATCCATAGAGAGAGATAGGTATTCTATGTTATTTAAAAACCTTAGTTTTTATCCTGCTATCTGTCTACGATTCCTAATAGCTCCAATAAGAAAAACATTAAAATGCCCATGATTTTGGAATCATATGAAACAGCTATATTTTGAGATTTTAGGTTGGTTTGGCACCATCATGGTCTTAGGAGGATATGCTCTTGCAAGCTTCGGCTGGATAAGCGCTGAATCCGTGCTTTTCCAGGTCATGAACATCCTAGGTTCATTCGGACTTTTGGCAATTGCACTGTCAAGAAAAGTGTATCAGTCTGTTGTCGTGAATGTTGTTTGGGCGACAATCGGCATCGTGGCCTTGATAAAGCTTCTTATCTGAGCCTATTCAACTCATCTGATCTGTCTTTCCAATGTTTCAAAGAATTTCTTGTCCGTCAGGTAGAAATTGTTCTTTGATATCAGGCCGTATCTTGAGCGGTCAGGCTGGTTATATGAAACAATGCTCCTGTCTGACCCATTCACTGTCAAGACCTTTGAACCTTCTATTGAGACTATCCCGCCTTCTGGCCTGAAGACCACAGATTCGAATGCATGTGTATAATTCTCATTTATCTGGACCACATAATCCAGCTTGCCCAGGGAAGTAGGGATTGAAGTGAGCGGCATCAGTTCAGGATATTCTGAGACGAACTCTTTTATGAATCCGACAGGTTCTGGCTGATTCCCCCAAAAGACATGCATATCTCTTTCGCTCAACTGATATCTTGTTGCATTGCTTGGCGTCGGTGAAAACTTGCCGACTTCCTGCAGAAATTGGTAAACCTGATAATCTCCAAGGACAAAGCCTACAGTCTGATGAAACCCTAAGACCTGCTTTACAGTCTCCTCGACTGAAGTTCCATAAGGCACTATTGATTCATCCTTGCTGATACGTGTGCCTTCGATGAACTGCATCACATATCCAGGGCCATAGAATTCATAGACCACGCCACTTGAACTTATGGCTCTTTCTATAATCTGTTTCCTCAGCGTCTCTATCTGCATCCTCACAAGAAAAGAGCAGACCTATTTAAATCTCTAGTTAAGAATAGGTCAGCTGTTCTACCAGCCCTAAATAAATCCTTTTCGTCTTCTCGATATTCTTCATCTCGCAAAACTCATTGGAGATGTGGCACGCTTCTTCATTCCCTGCCCCAAAGACTACTGATGAGATACCTATATCGCCAAAAAACACTGCATCATTAGAGCCAGCTGTGCATCTCTTGTATTTTATCCCTAGCTTTGCGAAAATGCCAAGGAGCACTTTATCCTTGTTCACATATGCTTTTGTCTCGGATATTATCTTCACTTCCTTGAAGCCGTTTATGTATCCTTTTATCATCTCATGCGTCTTTGGTGTCGTCCTTATGTCACCATATGCTATGCAGGTATCCGGCACTGTATTGACTGAGCTTCCACCTTTTATCACTGTAGGATATGCGATTGTTGGAAAACCTAGATTTGCGTCTTCTTCTTCTTCTTTAAATTTCTCAAAGCCATGAAATATTTCCGGCACTTTTTTCATCAGGCCCATAATCGCATTATCACCTTTCTTTGCTTCTGATGCATGGCATGATATCCCTTTCTGCGTGAATTCAAAGAATATGTTCCCTTTATTTCCGATGCCAAGATACTTTGCATTCCTTGGTTCGCAGATGATGCAGTATGCTTTCTCATAGCCATGCTTTTTTTGGAAGTAATCTGCAAAGCTCTTGCTTCCTGCGCCGTCTATCTCTTCATTTGCGACGAAGACCAGGAATATATCTATCTTTGAAGATATGAACTCCTGATATAATTCCATCAGGATAGCGATGGATACTTTCTCATCGCTAACACCAAGCCCAAAATATCTGTCTTTTGTCTCGCTTAATGTGAATGGGTCTGTATGCCATGATGCGATGTCCTGCACTTCTACTGTATCCATGTGGGCATTGAATATCACTGCTGTCTTTGAGCCCTTGGATATATGCACAACTACGTTTTGATCCTGCATGAATACCTCTGCTCCTTTCTCCTTGAAAAAAGAAAAGATATATGATGCGATAGCTTTCTCTTTACCTGAATATGATTTGATGCTTATTAGGTCTGCCAATAGTTTTTTCATTTTGCCGCCTCCTTGAAAAGGTAGTAATTCTCTCTTGCTTCACTTTCATCTGAGCCCCCAAATAAGACAAAGGTCTTGAACTTGCTTTTCTGATACATAGATGACATGCTGAATAAGATGCCGCCATGATTTTCGATAGTTTTTATTACATCATCAGGACTTGAAGCGGTTATATCAGCAGATCCTACATGTATGGATTTACCTAGCATATCCATCAAATCCTTTTTTACAAGATAAGGTGCGGTAGATGCGTTAGGCCTGATATTTGCGTCTACCGGATAATACTTGCCATTATAGTCTTCTAATATGTCAAAACCGAGGAATCCTTTGTATCCATGCAGTGCGACTTTTTGGCATGCGTCATATGCTACTACTAAAAGTCCTTCTGGCGGAACCTCGCTTAGCATGCAAGTCGTTCCATTGTATTCACCATTTTTTCCAATGTCCTGCATCCCAAAACCAAGGAAATGTATCCTTCCATCTGACCCTATGAAATACTGGATATTGTAGTTGGCGATGCTATGGATGAACTCTTCAATCACTATGCTTGCAGCACCTTTTGAGAATCTCTTGATATCCAGTTTATCTGTCTCTCCTTTATAGACTCCATCTCCTGCAGCGCCAGTGAGGAGTTTCACCGCTATATGGCTAGGGATGCTACCAAACATATCTTCCAGTGCTTGATTGAACAATCCTTCTGTCATCCCAATTTCGTCAAGATTGAACACTTTTCGTTTTGGTGCATCATTTGTTATTGTTCCAAGGTTTGCCTTATTATTCAGGAAGAATAATATGCTTGGATCTACTGCGTATTTGCTATGATTGAAAGTATCATATGGATGCATCACGTGAAGCGAGCGATCTTCCAGTGAATTCACGATAGAGCTATATGAGCCAGGATTTTTCGGGTCATAGAATTTGATGTCTATCGTACCACTGAGCCGGAATTTCTCTGATAAGTATGCAACTTGCTCCATCGGTGTCGTATTTGGTATCATTATGCCTGCACCTGTCGCAAGGCCCAGAAGTATGGACCTGTTCGTCTCAGCTTCAATCACCCATGGAGGCTGATTCGAATCCACAAATGGGAATATCTTGCTCTTATCAAGCATAGATTCAGGGTATTTGTAAAAAAAAGCCTTCCCTTCAAGTTCGTGCTGTATCATCTTGTCTAAATCCATGTTTCATCACCTTTCATTTGAATATAAGATATAATGGGGTGGCAATCGTCGTGAAGAATACCAGGTTGCCTACCGCGTTTGTTAGGG